>CANQHD010000033.1 GCA_947623625.1 uncultured Bacilli bacterium | reverse complement strand
CTATTTCTACCAATTTAGTCTTACAAATTCTATTTAGTTCTATTTTCTGAAATTTAACTTTTCATTTGAGCTTATCAATCTCTTTTAATTAATTCACTTTGATATAATTTTTGATATGTTGGATTTTCTTTTAATAAAGTTTGATGTGTTCCAGTAGCTGTTACTTTTCCATCCTCAATTAACATAATTTTATCTGCATTGACTATGGTAGATAGTCGATGTGCAATAATTAATATTGTATACTTATCTTTCATATTATTGATAGCTTGTTGAATAAAATTTTGAGTTTCATTATCCAGTGCGGATGTTGCTTCATCAAAAAGAATAATTTTTGTATTTTGAACAAAAGCACGAGCAATAGCAAGACGTTGTCTTTGTCCACCAGACAAAGTAACGCCTCCTTCACCCACAACTGTATCATAACCATCTGGTAATTCATCAATAAACTTGTCTAAACAAGCAAGACGACATGCTTCTAAAATTTCTTTTTGAGTGACATCCTCTTTGACTAATCTGAAGTTATCTCGAATACTCATATTAAAAATATAAGGGTTTTGACTAATAATCGTAATATTATTTCGAATAGACTCTTCATCTAGTAGGGAAATATCTTTTCCATCTAATAAAATTTTTCCCGAATTTATTGAATACAGTTTGCATAGTAGAGAAAAAATAGTTGTTTTCCCTACTCCACTTCTTCCAACAAACGCGACGGTCTCATTCGCATTGACTTTAAAATTCATCCCTTTTAAAACAGGTTTATTAGAATACCCAAAATAAACATCTTTCAATTCAATATTTCCCTTAATTTTAGAAATTTTTTCTGTTCCAAATGTTTCTTTTTTAAACTGCTGATCATCTAAGATTGAAAATACTCGATTGCAAGATAGATTAAAACTTTTTATCTCTTGCAGTAAGTCTCCAACATTATGCATTAAATTGTCAAAAACACGATAACGATAATTAAATAAGATAATTGCAGAAGCAATGGATAAAGAGCCTTGAGATAAGAAATAAACAAAAAGGACAATAAGTAAAATTTCACAAGTATCATATGTAAGATCAATTAGACAATTATAATGTATTTCTGTATTGCGAAAAGAAAATTGACTATTTGTTAAATCATCGATATTTTTATCGATTTCTGAAAGGAAAGAATCTTTTGCATAAAGCATTTTTATATCTCGAATACCACGAACCAACTCACCAATAAGACTACTTGTTTTTTCTCGTTGTTTTCGATATGTTTTATCTTTCTCATTCATTTTTTTGACCTTGATTAAATGAAGTGTTGTTAAAATAATAGAGCAGATTAAAAAAAAGCAAAAAATAACTCTATTTATAATAAAAATAGCAACATAAATACCAAGATCTGTAAAAATACCTGTCAACATTCCTATTCCTCTTGTAAAAATTTTAGACATCTCATCCGTATCATTATTGATTCGATGAATAAATGTTCCACTTCCTTTATTATCAATAGAAGTGAGTTCAATTTTTAAAAGTTCTTTAGAAACAGCAAGTTGAATATCTTTTGTTGTTCCTCGAAAAAATATTTGTGTATTTTTACGAAGAATGGCTCTAGTGATATCACCTAATATAGAAATACCAAAACAAATTAAAGAAGCAATCAAAAGTTCTTGATAAAGAGAAGAAGATAATGAAACAATTTGCTTTGCTGAAAATATTGGATAAATAATATTAATGGCAATGCTTAAGATAGATAGTATTGCAAAAAAAATCAAATTTTTTTTATACTTTCGTCCATGAGAATAAACTCTTTTTAAATTGCTCAATGTCTCTTTCATTTTTAATACCTCTTTTTTTTAAATTCACCCATATTTTATCACATTTTATCCTCTTCTTCCTAGAAGAAAATTCTAGTTGTTTTTTTATGGTTCATTTTCATAAGACGAGAATTATCTTCTTAAAATGTTTTTCTCTAAAGCTAAAAAAACTTATTCCACTTTTTTAATGAAATAAGTTCAAAATTATTTTGAGTTATTTGGTAACATTTTTTAAAATAACTGTCTTGGTTCTTGACATTTCTCTTAGAGTTGTCATGATACCTTCATTTCCGATTCCAGAATATTTCCAACCACCAAATGGTTGTTCAAATGAACGGAAGAAACTTGCACCATTAATAACGAATCCACCACATTCCATTTGTTCAGATACTTTAATGGCTTTATTCATGTCTCTTGTAATAATGGATCCTGATAGTCCATAAATGGATTGATTGGCAATTTCAACTGCTTCTTCAATGGTATCAAAACCAATAATTGGAATAACAGGTCCAAAGATTTCCATATCTTTCGAAACTGCCATTTCTTTAGTGACATTATCTAAAATAGTTGGTGTATAAAAAGCACCTTCTCTTTTTCCTCCAAGGACAAGGGTTGCGCCTTCTTCAAGCGTTTGATTGACTTGTTTTTCAACTTCAATAGCAGCATCTTCACTAATCAAACATCCAATATCTGTATCTTCTTCTTGAGGATAACCAAATTTTAATGTTTGTATTTTATCAATTAATTTAGAAATATATGCGTCTTTAACACTGTTCTGGATTAAAAAGCGTTTGGAAGCACAACATACTTGACCTGTATTATAAAGTCTTCCCCAAACAGTTTCTTCAACTGCAAAATCAATATCGCCATCTTCACAAAGAATAAAAGCATCATTTCCACCTAATTCTAGGGAACTATGTGCTAAGTGCGTAGCACAATTTGTTGCAGCATCAATTCCAGCAGCTGTAGATCCTGTTAAGCTAACAAGAGAGACATCTTTATTTTTTGTAAGCGCACTTCCAACAACAGAACCAGATCCATGCACAACCTGCATTACACCATAAGGCACTCCGGCTTCAATTAACAACTCTACATAAGCAGTGAGTGTTAATGGATTGATAGATGCTGGCTTTAAAATAGCTGCATTTCCCATAATAAGTGCTGGTGGGATCTTATTGATGAAAATATCACTTGGAAAGTTAAATGGAATAATCGCTACTACAACACCAAGTGGTTGTTGGATTGTATACTGAATTGTATTTTCTTGTCCTTTTTCACTTCCACGATAAACTAAATTTCCATAATCATGCTTAGCACGTTCAACGTATGCAGGGACACCTATTTGAATATTTGCAATTTCTGCACGAGCTTCTTTAATAGGTTTTCCTGTTTCTTTTGAAAGAAGTAGTGCTAATTTTTCACTATCACGTTTTACAAGTTCTGCAAACCGAGATAAAATATCACATCTTTCATGAAGAGGTACTTGTTCCCAAGATTTTTGAGCAACTTTGGCAATTTGTACGGCTTCATTGACTTGTTCTTCAGTAAGGCTTGGTACTGTATCAACTAATTCATTGGTTGCAGGATTCATCACTTCGATGACTTTTCCATCTTTAGCGTCTACCCAATTATTCCCTATTAAACTTTTCATCACTACCTCCTATTCTCCAAATCCTGTGAATGAAAGAGAAAGTCCACCTACAGAATTGGCACTATGATCATGCTTACCATATTCACCGAATGTAAAGACCATTAAGAATTTTTGGTGAGGTAATGCTTCTTTGACTCTTGGATAAATTTGATCCTCTTTTCCATCTAAAGCAAGTCCTAATCTTCTTCCACCACAATGAACAAGGAAATAACTTGTTGGATTTTCCATTAAACTATTTAATTCTTGAATAGTTTTTGGATTGGCTTCAACGATCTGATCAGCACTTCCTTCCATTAAGCAAACGGTAGTTCCTACTGTAAGATTTGCTCCAATATTAAATGATTTGTCTTCATTGCATGCCATTGGATGACGAATCAGAGTAACGCTTCCAATTGGATCTTTAACGCCTAATGGATTATGAATGGTTTCTGTAAGTAAATTTCCACCTGCAATTTGCTCAAGTGTTTTTCCTGTCCATTCACAATATTTATCAGCAGCTGGTACTCCATCAATTTCAACAAGTGTTCTCGCTCCACTTATCTTTGTAATAATTCCATATTTTCCTGTTTCTTGATATTGTCCTGCATAAACGTTTTTAAATTCGCTATCTGTATAGAAAACAGCAATAACACATCCATCTGCAAAAGCTTCTCCATCATGAAGTAAACTCCATTTTCCTTCAACTGTATTATCTGCAGCACTTCCTCCAAATACTGGAATATCTCCTAAAATATCTTGAATACCTTTTAAATATTCCTCTTCTTCTTTTGGACTTGCACTCATAAAGAAATAATCTGGTTTTCTGTTTCCACTTGCTTTAGATTCGACTTCTTTGGCAAGACGTCTTCCAATTTCACGAGCATTTTCTCCATTGTTAGCAAGCCCTGCTGTTACAACTTCAGCATCTCCTCCAAAAGTCATAATACCTACATAACCATCTTCACTATTCAAGTATCCATCTTGTGTACAAATTGCAGCACTTGACGTACACCCTACTACGGATAGATTTGGACAAGTATCCTTAATTCCTTTCATAATTTCTTTTTGATCCATGACACAAGATGTAAATAACAATCCAACTTGACCATTTTCTACACCTGCCATCGTTGCTGCCTCAACTCCTGCTTGATAGGCATCTTTATTTTGACTATAGCCTACATTTGTTTTTAACATATACTTCCCTCCTCAAGATGGGTATTCCCCTATCCTAAATTCATTCTATCACAAAATGAAAAAAGACAAAATTTTTTTACAATTTTTGTCACCATTTTTGACAATATTGTTCATTAAAAAGATTTAGATGAATTTTACTTTTATTAACAAGCATTTAAATAAATAACAAAAAAGAATTATGCACGTTCATTTATGCTACAATTCTCTTTTGTTTATTATTATAAAAATAATTATTTTTCTAAAAGATATCCCGATAAGGAATAATATGAAACAATTCGTGTATCTTCATCATAATCAATTTTGATACTTGTAAGGATTAAAGATTTTTCATCATCTAATTGAATTTGATTGATTGTAGAAAATTTATCATCTAGTATTTGTTTTTGATTATATTCTATATATTTAAGAATATTATTTAAAATATTAAAAGAGTGTTGTGTACTGATATTATCATCATCTAAAAGTTCATTTTCTAAATCGATTTCAAAATTTTTAAAGATATCTTCAATCGTTTCTTCACAGTCATATTCATCTTTATCAATGCTGTATAGTTTCTTATAACCTTCTATGTTGATTGAATTTAATTTTGTAGATGCATAAAGATATGTTGTATTAATGTAATCATCCTCATCTTCATCATAGTCATCATACCAATAATCATTTTGATCTGTTTTAAATGATTTTATCTTTTTTATTTCACTTTCTGTTAAAATGCTCATATCTTTATCATGACTTTTTAAATAATAATAAGCCCCAACAATTTGTTCTTGTTCCTTTTTTGTATAGGTTTCTTTTTTAATGAGTTTCAAGTGTTTATATTGGCTTCTTTCTGATACCGCATACATATTAACATATGGTACTATTGTAGAGAAGATAGTGAGTATAATAAAGACAAGTATTAAATTTCCCTGTTTCTTATTCTGAATAAAATAAATAATGATATAGGAAATTTCAAAGATAATGAGCATTATACCAAGATATCTTGCTTCTGTTACTCCATAGTTTAGAATTCTAATTGTCATAGAATAGCCTTGTAAACCAATGAAAGGAATAAAAAATGCAGGTAAATAATGATTAATTTTGTCTATTACTTGTCCTTCATCAAAAGATTTTACCATTGTCCAAATAGGAAGTCCCACTATAAATAAAAATGCAGTTATTCCAAAAATTTGATTGGAAGGTATTTTTCCGAGAAAGACGATTTTTAATAAATACATATAAATGATTGCAAAAGTTATGATGAGTAATGTTCCTAATAAATATTTTATGATAAATCGATAAAAATGTGTTTTAGGTACTTTTTCTGTTTGACATAGTGCATCTATTAAACTTGGTATATAAAAAAGTCCTAATATTAATATTTCTAATGCTGCTTCTAATTCAAATCCTGTTCCATCTAATATTAAAAAGATAAAGACACTTGTAATAAGAAGCGTACCTATTGATAATATAGAGTAAATAAAAGTTGCTTTTAATGTTTTAATAAATATAGAAGTTAAATATTCACCAAGAGAATTATTTGCTTGACGACTACTTTTTTGGTAATTAAGAAAAATAGTTCCAGCAAAAATAGAGATCATATAACAGATAAACAAGTGATTTAAAATTGGATTTGTAAATCCACCTTCATTGGAACATAAAGTAAATGCTATAGCCATTACTATAGATAAGATATAGCAAGCTGCTTTAGTGTTCCTTTTCAACTTTATTGATTCTACTAGCAAGGTTCCATTCGCAAAAACTAAACTAAACGTGGAAATATTATACATCCAAGTATCATTTATAATATCATTATTGATATTATCTAATGCATAAATTATAGTTAAAAATACAATGATAAACGTTGTTATTGGAAATGATTTATATATCCTTTTCATCACCAAACATAAATTTAAAATCTTTTCTTTCATCTTTTTCATTTATTTGTCAACTCCTTCTCTTTATTTTGACAATATTATTGTATCAAGAAGAAAAAAAATAGTCTAATACTATTATTTTAGGAAGAAAAAGTAAGAAATTTTTGACAAATTTTGTCACCTTCTTTGAAATGCTAAAATAAACATTCTTTTTTATGTTACAATTATTTAGTAAGAAGAATAGGAGTGATGAGATGGAAGTTAATTATACCAATAGAAACAAAGACGTTTTCACAAGTTATTCTATGATGGGTAATGGTATTTTAGGAAATGTTATGGGTGTTATTTTTTCAGTAATCATAATTATTGTTGGTCTTGTTTCAGGAATAATTGCAATCGCTAATGTAGCAGAATTTATTAAAACTAAAAATTATATTCAATTGAATGCCCAAGTAACAGATAGAATTGTAGAAAATGATTTGGCAAAAAATACAATTTCCTATACAGTGGAGGGAAATACTTATACAGATACTTTTTTTGGATTCGATAAAAATGTAGGAGATACCATTACAATTTATTATAATCCGCAAAATCCTAATGAAATTTCTTTAAATGAGAGAAGTATTCCTATTGTGTCATCTTTTTTAGCTATTTTTTTCTTGAGTTCTGGATTAATGGCTCTTGTTAGAAATATTAAAAAATTCAAATATGTATTGCATCCTCAGCAATATTCTTCAATAGAAAATAACGAGTCAAGCATAAATATGTCATTTGGACAAAGTGCGATAAATCAAAGAACAACTACATACGATCCTTTTAATTCAGACGATCTAAGAAGAGAACATGAAATGGCAGAAGGAGATACAACTACTTTTAAATTTTAATTTATTATTCTAATTGATGGTCCTAAAATATTAGGACTTTTTTTGAAAAGCAAATGTCAATTGTCTAAATCGAGTAAAGAAAATTTTTAAAGATATCTTCAATCGTTTCTTCACAGTCATATTCATCTTTATCAATGTTGTATAGTTTCTTATAGCCTTCTATATTGATTGAATTTAATTTTGTTGACGCATAAAGATATACTGTATTAATGTAATCATCCTCATCTTCATCATAGTCATCATACCAATAATTATTTTGATCTGCTTTAAATGATTTTATCTTTTTTATTTCAATTTCTGTTAAAATGCTTATATCTTTATCACGACTTTTTAAATAATAATAAGCACCAACAATTTGTTCTTGTTTCTTTTCATCACCAAACATAAATTTAAAATCTTTTCTTTCAGTTTTTTCATTTATTTATCAACTCCAAATAATTATTATTTTTTATTATAGAAAATAAGAAAATAAAATTTGTGTTTTCACTTTTACAATTTAACAATTGCACGACTGAATTATTATCAAGAAAAGAAGAAATAAAAAATATTCATAATAGCATTAACTATTGCAAGAGAAACTGTGACTATTGCAAGATAAATGTAATATATAATAAAAAACATATATCCCCTAACATAAATAGGTCTATTTTTTGCATCATATTTAACTATTGAATATATTAGTAAAACTAATAAAAATAAGTAAATAAGATATCCTCCCATCATACTAATTATTGGAAAAAAACCTACTTGATATTCTCGACTAGCGTAATTAAAAAGGACCCCATCTATGCTTCCACATAATGTTCCCACAGTTATTATTCCAATTATAAATATTAAATCAACCTTATGTAATTTTTTCTTTTTCATATTGAACTCTCATTCCTTCCTAGTTACCATATAAAATCCTTTTAGTAGAAAAAATCTTGCTTTACTTTATCTTATTTTATCATAAATCAAACCAAATACAATTTTTTATTTCATAAAAAAAAGAAGCTTATTTTGCTTCCTTTCCCTCATCTACTAGCTTTAAGATAACCATTAATGCATCATCACCACGGCGTTCTTCTAATTTTAAGATTTGCGTGTATCCACCATTTCGATTTGCATAACGAGTTGCTAAATCATTAAATACTTTGTTGACAACTTCCTTGTCATTATGAACAAAAGCTAAAGCACGACGACGAGCTCCAAGACTTCCATCTTTTCCATAAGTAATCATTTTATCTACAAACTTACGTACTTCTTTAGCACGAGTCTCTGTTGTTTGGATACTCTCATTCATAATAACTTGCTTTGTAAGTGTTGCTAACATACTTCTTCTATGCTTATTATCAACACCAAGTTTTCTATATGCCATTGTTTACCTCCTTTTAATCATCTTCTCTTAGGACAAGTCCTAATTCTCTAATTTTATCAAGTACTTCTTTAAGAGATTTTTTACCTAAGTTGCGTATTTTCATCATATCATTTTCACTCTTATTAACCAAATCTTGAAGAGTATGAATACCAGCTCTTTTTAAACAGTTATAAGCACGAACTGAGAAATCTAAGTCTTCAATTGAAGTTTCAAGTGCTTTTACCTTTGGATCTTCTGTTTTTTCAATCATCATTCCACTAACATCCGCAATTGTGCTTAAGTTTGTAAGTAATGAAAAGTGTTCAATCAAAATACGAGATGCAAGAGCAATTGCTTCTTCTGGTTTAATAGAACCATTTGTATAAACTTCCATGATTAATTTATCATAGTTTTCATTTTGTCCTACACGTGCTGGTTCTACTTCATAAGAAACACGTTCGATTGGAGAATAAAGTGAATCAATTGCAATTACGCCTACTTTTTTACTATCTAAAAGACGTTTATTTTCTTCACTTCTTACATAACCACGACCATTAGTAACAGTCATTTCCATATTAAGACTTCCGCCTTTAGCAATGGTTGCAATAACATGATCTTTATTGATAATTTCAACATCAGAATCCGTTTCAATATCTCCTGCTGTTACAACGCCTTCTTTCGTTGTAGATAATCGAATTGTTTTTGCTTCCTCTGAATGATTCTTAATGACAACACCTTTTAAATTTAAGATAATTGTTGTAACATCTTCAACAATTCCATCAAGTGTTTGAAATTCATGAAGAGCACCTTCAATTTTAATACTTGAGATTGCACTACCAGGAAGAGATGATAGCATAACACGACGTAATGCATTTCCAATCGTAGTACCAAAACCTCTTTCTAATGGTTCTAACTCAAACTTTCCATAAAAATTATTTTCTACATAATCTGTAATTTTGTAAACTGGTTTTTCGAATTGTAACATGAAACTAACCTCCCTTTATCAATTACCCTCTTGGGCGTTTTGGTGGACGACATCCATTATGTGGAATTGGAGTTACATCATTAATTGCTGTAATTTCAAGTCCAGCTGTTTGTAAAGACCGAATAGCTGTTTCACGTCCAGGTCCTAATCCTTTTACATAAACTTCTACTTTACGCATACCAAGATCAAATGCTGCACGTCCAGCACTTTCTGCAGCCATACCAGCAGCAAATGGTGTTGATTTTTTGCTTCCTTTAAATCCAATTGCTCCACTAGATGACCAACTGATTGTATTACCATCTTTATCTGTAATAGTCGTGATTGTATTGTTAAATGTAGAATGGATGTGTGCAATACCTTCAGGTACGTTCTTTTTAACTTTTCTTTTTCTTGTCTTATAAGCCATACTTTAACCTCCTTCTCGACTAAACTTTCTTTTTATTTGCAACAACTTTTCCATGACCTTTACATGTACGAGCGTTACGATTTGTTCTTTGTCCTCTTACAGGAAGCCCTTTTTTATGACGAGTTCCTTGATAAGAATTAATTTCCATTTTTGTCTTAATGTTCATGCTTACTTCACGACGAAGATCACCTTCTGTTAAGTATTTTCCAACTTCATCACGAAGACGAACTTGTTCTTCTTGTGTAAGTTCTCCTGCTTTTTTTTCTGGATCAACATTTGCATCACGACAAATTGTTTGTGCTAAATTACGACCAATTCCATGAATACTTGTTAGTGCAATACAAGTATGCTTTTCATTTGGAATATCTACACCTTTAATTCGTGCCATTTTATCTTCCTCCTTCTAACCTTGTCTTTGTTTGTGCTTTGGATTTTCACAAATAATACGGATTGTACCTTTTCTTTTTATAATCTTGCATTTTTCGCAGATTGGTTTTACGCTTGATCTTACTTTCATACTTACTCTTCCTTTCATTTTCGATAAGTAATACGCCCACGTGTTAAGTCATATGGAGATAATTCTATCATGACAGTATCCCCTGGTAGAATGCGAATGTAATTCATTCGTATTTTACCAGAAACGTGTGCTTCTACAATATGCTTATTTTCTAACTCAACTTTAAATTTTCCACCAGGAATAATTTCAAGTACTTTTCCTTCTACTTCAATCACATCATCTTTAGCCATCTTTTCACTCTCCTGTTAGTATTTCGCATCCATCATCTGTTATGACAACGGTGTGTTCAAAATGAGCAGATGCTTGATTATCTTCTGTAATAACCGTCCAGTCATTATCACTATCAACATAGACTGCTGGACTTCCTAATGTTAACATTGGTTCCACAGCAATAACCATTCCTTTTCGAAGTCTTGGTCCTGTTCCTCGTTTTCCATAATTTGGAACATCAGGATCTTCATGAACACTTGTTCCAACACCATGACCTACAAGTTCTTTTACAACACCTAAGTGATGTTTTAAAGCATAACTTTCAACTGCTTCCCCAATATCACCAATATGTCCATCCTTATGAATAGCTTTTAAACCTTCATATAATGCTTTTTCTGTATTTTCAAGTAAATCTTGATATTCTTTACTTATTTTTCCAACTGGATAAGTCCATGCAGAGTCTCCATGATATCCTTTATAACAAGCTCCTATATCAATGGATACAATATCCCCATTTTTTAAGCGATAATCATTTGGAATACCATGTACAACTTCTTCATTAACACTAATGCATAGTGCACAGGGAAAACCTTCATATCCTTTAAAAGAAGGTGTTGCACCTTGACTTTTTATAAATGCTTCCCCTAGTTGATCTAATTCTTTCGTTGTAACTCCTTCTTTGATATATGGTCTTAAATATTTATGTGTCTCATAAACTATTTTTCCAGCCTGCCTTAGAAGTTCTATTTCACGTTCACTTTTAATTGTAATCATTTATGTTCCTCCAAAAGAGCTACAATATCTTCAAATATTTCATCAATGGATTGATTTCCATTAACTTTATACAAGACTTTCTTTTTTTCATAATAGTCCTTTAACGGACCTGTTTTTTCAAGATAGACTTGATAACGATTCTTAAATGATTCTAAATTATCATCATTTCTTTGATAAAGTTTACCTCCACAAATATCGCATGTTGACTCTATTTCTGGAGTTTCACTTGGCTCATTAATATTATAAATAGTTCCACAATCTTCACAAACGCGTCTTCCTGTAATTCTTTTTGCAAGGAGTTTTTCATCAATTTCTAACGCTATTACATAGCCAAGTTCTTGTCCTAAATGATCTAGTATTTCATCATACTTCTTTGCTTGTTCAACGTTTCTCGGAAAACCATCTAAAATATAACCTTCTTGACAGTCTTTTTCCCCTAATCGTTTTTCAATTAAAGAATACATAATTTCATCTTTGACAAGATTTCCACTTGAGATAACTTCAAGTACATATTCGCCAATTTCACTGTCTTCCTTCATCACTTTTCTTAAAATGTCACCTGTTGAAATATGTGGAATATGATATTTATTAGAAATTAGTTCAGATTGTGTTCCTTTCCCCGCAGCTGGGGGTGCTATAAATATGATATTTTTCATCTTCTCTTATAACCCTTTTTATAATTTCTTGATAATAAACTTCCCTCTAGTTGCTTATAAGTTTCAAGTGCGACTCCAACAACGATTAAAAGTCCTGTTCCTCCGATGGATACTGTTGTTGGTAAATTAGTAAGACTTGAGAACAATATTGGAAGTCCTGCAATAATCACTAAGAAAACTCCACCTAAAACTGTTAATCTAGCAAGAATTTTACTCAAGTATTTTTTTGTATCATTTCCAGGACGAATACCTGGAATATATCCTCCATTTTCTTGTAAATTTTTAGAAAATTCTTCTGGTTTTAAATACATAAATGTATAAAAATATCCAAATAAGAAAATGAAAATCGCATAAAGAAGAAATCCCACTGGTGTTGTATAAGTTAAATATTTTTCTACAAAAAGTGTAAATCCTTCTTTATTAATAACTTGTGCAATAATTCCTGGAACTGAAATTAAACTGGATGCAAAAATAACTGGAACAACACCTGCAGCATTCACTTTAATTGGCATAAAGCTTGCAGCTTGTCCATAGGCGCTTGTTGATTTATTTGCATATTGTATTGGAATTCTTCTTTCTGCTTCTTGTACATATATAACACCAATAATAATTAAGAAGTATAAAAGAACAAAACCGATAAATTTAATCATTCCAAAGGTGATTGTCTGTGCAGTATCAAAGACAACTAATCCGTTAAATGCATCAATAAACATCTGTGGCAGAGTTGCAATAATACCAGCCATAATAATAAGACTTAAACCATTTCCAATTCCCTTTTGTGTTACTTGATCTCCTAACCATAAAAGAAAAGCTGTTCCAGCAGTTAAAACTGTTGATATATATAAATATTCACTAGGATTTGCTGTATTTCCAAGAAAAAGGAATGAAAATGCATATCCTTCAACAAATGCAAATAATAATCCTAAAAATCTAGATAT
>CANQHD010000032.1 GCA_947623625.1 uncultured Bacilli bacterium | reverse complement strand
GTGCGACCACTCACATTTAATATCATATGAAAGTCCTATTTCCTAGTCAAAACCTTTCTTATTTTCAAAATTTGTAATAATAACTTCTTCAACACATCTTCTATCTTTTGCTTTGGCACCAATATTTCGTTGTGCTTTTATATAATGAAAATAATAGTCTTTATATAACTCTTGAATAAGAGAAGTATTATAATTGGATATCATTACATAACATCCTCTTTTATCCAATTCTTTAAATACTTTTGAAAGGCGTATTTGTTCTTCTTTTCCAAAGCCATTTTCAGTGTAACTATTAAATGTATTCGTATCTGAATCATAGGGTGGATCAAAATAGATGAAATCACCCTTTTTTGCAGTTTTAACAGAGTCCTCAAAATCAACTGCTAAAATCTTAATATCATTCAAATTAAAATACGTATAAAGAATCCCTAAATTCACACCATCATAAGTATTCACTTGATTTTTCTTTCCAAATGGAACATTGAATTCATTGTGACTGTTTACTCGATAGAGTCCATTAAAACAAGCTTTATTTAAGTAGATAGTTCGTGCTGCTCTTTTATAATCTGGTATTTTATTAAATTTCTTTTTATTTTTATCAAGATCCCTTATTTGATAATAATACTGTTCTGAATGACTTACTTCATGTCGATTTAATTCACGGCACATTAAAACAAATTTATCTTCATTTTTAATGCATTCATATACATTCATCAGTTCTTTATTATAATCATTAATAACTGCTTTTTTAGGGGCTAATTCAAAAAGAAAAGCGCCTCCACCTACAAACGGTTCATAATAAGTATCAAATTTTTCAGGAGATAATTGAAGTAATTTATTGGCAATTTGTCTTTTTCCTCCTGCCCACTTTACAAACGGTTTTGCTTTTAACATTCTTTTTATACCTCCCCCAATATCATAGTTATTTGAAAGTTTTTTTGAGTTTTTAAGAAAGAATATCTATGATTAATCATACCATACTTCTACTTTTTTTGAATGCTTTTTTTCAAAGAAAAAAGAAAAAGTCTTATTGAAAAGACATTTTTTATGATTGCACATATGTATAGACAACTTGATCGAAATTTTTATTTTTTAAGTTTTCTTCTGTTATTAGATAAGTTGTAACTCCCTCACCATAAAGCTCAGAACCCAACTGTAGTAAAACCAAATACTTTTGAGAGACTTTCTTAATATCTTCTTCATCCATTTGACAATCTGTATAAAATCCATAGATTTTATTTAACTCTTCATTTTTAAAAGAGTCATATTCTCCCTCTTCATTATAACGATCACTAAATTTCTCCGTTTTATTTTCGATATTTTGCAAAGATATATTTAAAACTATGTCACCGCTGATTGTTTTTCTACTTAAGTCTAGTCCACTACTATAAATAACTTGACCAGATTCATTATCATGACTTTGAAAGAAATAAAGCATTCCAGTCTTTGGTAATAAATGAGCCTGATCATACGAAGAAATTTCACTTAAATTGAGTTGAGCAACAAATTCTAAGTCTTGTGGTAGTTCAACATCACTCGCAAGATCGATTGTATCTGAGAAAATGCGACTCTGTCCCAAAGTAAAATCACTGTTTTCTTTCAATGCAAAGGATATAATAGCTCTTTCATCCTCTAAGTGCTGAACATCCTCACAATCTTGAATATCTATTTTCATATAAGGTTGTCTATTCTGATAATTTTCTAAAACCATTCTTTCAAATTCATCTTGCTTTTCTTGACCTTCTTTATATTTTGCCTCTTCTAAAACTGCTAAATTGCTCATTTGATTTTCTAAAAGTTTTAAATGAATATCTGAATATAGGAAAAAACTATTAAAAACATGATTTTGAAAAATAACTTGGTAGTCTTCATTTTGCTCATGATCATAAGTATCTATTAATAAATCATAACATTTTAATAACTGTTCTTTTAACTCAGAAGCAAAGTCAAATTTTTCTTTCGTATGGGTAACAATACCATTGTGAGATATTTCAATATCAACATCCCCATTTTCATAAATAAAAGTTTTTTCATAATCTCCATTTAAACTTTTTATCATCTCTAACAAAATCGTATTCATAATTATCAACTCCTTTTTCATTATAACAAAAAAACTTAAATTGATAAATCATTTCAAGTTTTTTTACCCAACTTTTCTGTTTTGATTTTTGAAAGACTCTCTTACGCCAAATATTTTTCGACCCACTGAACAAACTCGTTGATTAAATTACTGGTTTTACTCTTAAGAACAATCTCTTTTGCTACTTGAATATTATCTGTAATAATATTGTCTACATTATAATCTATCATCTTTTGAATACTTTCTTTCTTGTTCACTGTCCAAGCGTATAACTCTTTACCTGCATTATGAACTTTATTGACAATATATTGATTGACGTTACTTGCTTCAATGCTAAAAGAATCTGCTTTATCGAGTAGCACAACATCCCCTACTGCTAAACTCATTACATAAACTGTCTTGATGTTTTTATCATATTTCTTCACATTTTCTAAAACTTGGTAAACTTGAGAAGTAATTACACAAGAATCTTCATACTCGTACTTCTTTACAATATCAACAACTTCCTTTTCAAAATCTTTTTCCTTGAATGTTGGTTTTAGTTCTATATTTAATTTCATATGATTGTTTTTTGCCCAGTCAACTACATCTTTTAATAAAGGAATTTTCTCATCTTTAAATTTTTTATCAAAGAAACTTCCAGCATCCAGATCTTTTATTTCAGAATAATCCATATCAATAATATTTTTATGAACACCTGTTACACGAGATAAATTGGTATCATGTGAGACAATAATTTCACCGTCTTTAGTTTGCTGAACATCAAGTTCTATCCAATCTGCCCCTTTTTCTTTCGCCCCAATAAAAGCACTCATTGTGTTTTCTGGATAGTCAACAGAAGCGCCTCTATGTGCTGTTATCTCTAATGTTCTAACAAACTCGATATTCAAGTGATACTTTCCCTTATAAACTCCATAAGTAAAAATCGTTCCAAGACCAAGACTAATAATTGTCAAAGCTATTACTATCTTTTTCAAATTTCTTGTTTTCTTCTTCTCACTAGAACTCATATCAATTTGAAGAGGAAGCGTCTTTTCCCTTTTATCTATCTTATGAAAATAATATAAAACACTTATACTCGCATAACTAATTGGAGTAGAAAGTAGCGCTATTAAGATAAGGGAAAACGCAATATTCAATAAAATAATAGTTGATGTAATGCTTTTTAGTAAAACCCATTTTTGAAAGACTTTATTCAACAACAAAATAAGTAAAATGCTTATTCCAATATAGAAACAGTACAAAACAAAAAGAGTTATTTGAATCAAAAACAAGGCTATTATATCTTTAAAATGATTCTTATCACTTAATTTTTTACTTTTCTTCCTAGCTTCTTTAAAACTGACACCTTCTAAAATAAAATAATGTAGAGAATAAATCCACTTCAATAGAAGAAAAATCAAGAAGAATAAAACAAGACAAAATATTCCAAGAAGCAGCCGATTATGAAGAATAAAATCCATAATAAACTCAGGTATTTTAACTGTCGCGATAAAACTAGATGAAATTCCAATATTTAAAAATGGAATTAAGAATAAAACTAAGAAAGCAAGAGGAATATTTTTTAGATGAAATATCTTCCGACACTTCTCTAAGGATATTCGCATGGCATCCAACACTTTTATTTTCTTTTTTTGATAAGAACAATCCAATATAACAATAAGTGTCGTTATATCAAACATTGCATAAATCATCATTAAAAGAATTAATATAATAATCAAGAAAATTGTTATTGGGTTCAGCAAAAACGATAGGACATTTTCAAGCGTAATATATTTGTATCCTGTTACTTTCATCACCCAAGTAAAACTTTTTAAAAAAATGGGTGTAAAGAAGAGAAAACTTAATGTTTTAAAAATAAGCTCAAAACCTGCTAAAGAAGTCAGATTATATTGAATAAGCTCTAATACTTTTTTTACTTTTTTCATAATACTTCCCTTTTTCAATTATTTTTATATTTTAATATCCAATCCATTTTCTAAAATAAATTGTCTTAATAAGTTTTGTGATTTAATAAATACTTCATAAGGTTGAAGAGATTTTTCTTCTTGTTTTTCAAAATATATTTTTGCTCTTTCCATATCGACTGTTTTAGATAATTTTTCAAATCTCCCAAAATCATTAATATTATTGCTTGTAATAGCTTGTCTCATGATATTTCTTAATCTATCTTCGGGATAACCTAATATTTGAGAAAAATTATGTATTTGATCACTTTTAATATCTTTTGCATACTTGTTTAAGCATTCCTGAAAGGTTTGATTTGGTTGCAATGAAATATTGCCAGACTCAATATCATGCAGAAACAAATTGGCATATTTTTGATATTCTTGAGATAAAACTGAAAAACTCCTATGTAAATCATCCAGTGTTTTTTTAAGCTCTTTTTCATCAATATTTTCTTGCATTAATGCTTTCATATACTTATTAAATCGACTATTCATATAATCAGAATCTATTTTACCCGTATTGATTTCAATAAGAGTTGGATCGATTTTATATGGAACTGGATTATCATTACTGTATTCTCGAGATGGATTTTGTAGTTCAATGTATCTTTGCATCAAAGCATTAAATGATTCTTCATCACAATCAACAAATACACAACGATTGTGTTTATCCGTTTTAGATAAATTCAAATCCACTTCCGAACTATTTTCTACTACATCGCCATTTGAATCCACAAAATATATATTTTTATCCCATCTAAATCCTTGAATTCTTGCTGCATTTAAACACCGGTTAAACTTTTGAAATAGATGAACAAATTTTGCTCTTTCTACTCTATCATCTGGTAATTTTTCAAAATGAATAATACCTGATTCATTAAATAAATTTTTTATATCAGCATAAATTACATTCATCTTTTTAATATTGTCTTTAATCTTATCAACAAAAATTCCAAATGGCTTATCACCTGAATACAATTTTAAAGCATTATCTATATTTCTTTTCATCGTATTTGTTTTTCTATAATACTTTATAATACCAAAATCTTTTCCGACACCAAATATTCTATTGGTTCTTGAAAAAGCTTGAATAATATTTTGATAGTTTAAAACTTTATCTAAGTAAAGTGTATTTATCCATTTTGAATCATATCCTGTTAACATTTGATCTACAACAATTAATAAATCTAATTGCTCAGATTTTTGCATCATAGAATACATCTTTTTATGTGCTAATCTTAAAGAAATATCTTTTCTCATTTTGTTATATGTTTGAATTGTAAATTTTTGTCTATATAACTGATTATAATCATTTATAATTTCTATTAATCCATCTTCTTTAAAAACAGCACCATCATTATTATCTATATTTGGATCAAATAAGCAAGAGATATTAATATCGGCTTTTTTTTCTTTAAACATTCGATAATATTGAATAGCTTCATCAATACTATTTGTTGCAAAAATTCCTGAAAACACTCTTCCATAACTCAACTTATCCCAGTTTTTCAAAATATTATCAATCACTTTTTCTCTATGTTGTTCACTTTGATACTGTGACATTGGAATATAATCTTCTACTCCCTTAATATAATTACCATTATCATCTATATAACCAGCCATTGGCATCTTATTAATGATTTGAAAGTATTGTCTTTTTTTTTGCTCATCACAAAGAACTTCACTTAAACTTGATGCTTTAACTTTTTCTAGAGCAACTGCATCTTTTAAATCATTATCAGAATAAGTTTTTACCATACAAGGATCAAACCCTAATACATTGCCATCTTGAATTCCATCCGCGATACTATATCGATGCAATTCATTACCAAATACGTCTGTTGTTGTGCTATTTTTTATTTTATTTTCACTAAAAATAGGTGTACCTGTAAAACCAAAAAATAGGGCTTTAGGAAATGTATCCTTAATCGATATTAGCATTTCACCAAATGTATCTCGATGACATTCATCAATAATAAATACAAGTTTTTTCTTATTAATAATTGCAATATCATCTTTAAGATAATCCAAGTTTTTTATTCGAGACATTTTTTGTAAAGATGTAACAATTAGTGTTTTATTTATATCATTACTTTTTAATTTTGATATTAATTCATACGTATTTTTCGTTCCTTCTATTGACTCATCTTCATCTAGAAAACCTTTATATTCTCTTAATGATTGATCCCCTAACTCAATTCTATCGAGTAAAAACGCAACTTTATCAGCATCTTTTGAATTAGCAATTAACTGAGCTGCTTTAAACGATGTCAGAGTCTTTCCACTTCCTGTTGTATGCCAAATATATCCACCTCTTATATTAGGACTATCCCAATCCGTTTTAGCAACAACATTACAAATTCTATTGGTTGCATGATACTGATAACTCCTCATTACTTTTAAAACACCATCCAAATCATCAGCAACAGTATAAAATCCAATCAACTGATGTGCCATTGGAATGGATAAGAGTTTATCGGCAATTTCTCTCCAATTATTGATGGGTTCATTATTAAAATCTGCCCAATGAAAATAAAATTGACTATTGAACTCTCGATCTGGTCCTGGATTTGCAAAATAGATAGTCTCTTCAGGTTCCATAGCTACAAAAATTTGAACCAGAGAAAATATTCCTTTATATACTCCTTCATGGGCATACTTTTCAATTTGATAGGCAGCTTGTGAAACATCAATATTACTTCTTTTTAATTCAACATGTATGACTGGCATACCATTGATTAATAACATTAAATCTCCTCGACGATTAGGAAACATTTCATTTGTCTTAAAAATGGGTTGTTCTGCAATTTGATACCTAGACTGCCCTGCAGCAATTTCATTTCTATCATAAATTTTAAGACTAATTTCTTTTCCTAAATGATCTTTATCTAAAGGATTATCTCTAACAATACTCACAGTTTTACCATTAATAAAGCTATTTAATTTCAATGGTGTTTTTAACTGTTCTACTTGTTTTAAGATTTGCTGCATCTCTTTATCTGTTAATGGAACATGATTCAGTCTATCGATTCCTTCATTATTTTTAAATAAGATATTTTTCCAATTTTCAATTAAATCTTTCTCTGTTGGATTTTTGAGTACTTTTTTTTCCCAACCTTTGGTCTTTAAAACTTCAACTAAATCATGTTCAAATTGTAACTCATCCGTATAAATCATCCATTTCACCCACTTTCCTAAATAAGCATTTTCTCAATCATCGCTTCTTTAATTATATTTAATTTGTTTAACTTAGATTGATAAAGAAGAATAAGAGCATCTAATTTTGTCAAAAAAAGACTCATTTTATCTTGTTCAAGAATACTATTTGGTAATTTTATTTCAATATCTGACATAACATTATTCATTAGTTTCGGATTTCCAACTTTTGAAACATAACGAAAAGCAACATTATTTAGTGCTTCTGAAACCATTTTATTTGAATATCCATCCTGTGACAATAAAACTCCACAAACATTCGTGCAATAAAATTTTCCAGGTCTAAATCTTACTGTTCCAGCATTTGCTCCATCTGTTGTCCATGTTATTGCAGTATCATAAAGATATTCTTTATAGTATCCCATCAAACCATTCTTTAATGTTTGAGATGAATAAACTGGATATTTATTTTCTTGATCCATAAACTCTACTGTTTTGTTAGATGGTAATACATACCCTCTTGTTATTTTAAATATTTCATGAACTCTATATTGTTTCCATAAATCAGTAAATCCCTTAAATCTAATCTCAGGCGTTTTTTCATCCTTTTTAGGAAACATTTTTTCTAATAATGATTTCTTTATATCCATTAATTTATCACACTTATATTGATAAAGAGTCATAACATGCTGAATACTTTGAAAAAATTCTCCTATCTTTTCTTGCTCTAGTTCACTTGGATAATAATTTTCATACTTTTTCATATCTTCAATAGATAAGTTTGTTTGCTTTACACCATCATCATATTGCATAAAATATTTATTTCTATTCATGGATACGGATAAAAATGAAGAATTAATATGAGGATGCGGCGTGATACCTGCTATTCTCTGGTTAAGAGTATAGCGACCTGACTCATCAATTAAAAACGTTTTCGCTAATGCCCTACCATTTGGAACATCACTTAAGACAAAGGCAATTTCATCTTTAAATAATGGCTCATTCTGTTGATTGGAATACTTCTTTATTTTGCCATTTGTTGAGACAAATTTAGAATTGACAACAATAAATTTTCCTTTTTCATCAATGTCATTTTCATGAGCTTTACCATTTCGATATTCCGCAATTTCAAACAGAGAATAACATTTCCATTCATCCATAAATCCTTTAAATCTTATTTCAGGTGCTTTTTTATTTTTCATGAAACTCACCACGCAATAATGCTTTAAACTTCATTAATCCTTTCTTATTAAATTCATCTGCATCCAAATCATCCATCATACTAGACAATTCTTTCTCCACCTGATTTATTTTCTCTTCTAAATCACTCAGTGTCGTTGAATATTTTTTAGATAGTCTTTCGATATTTTTAGAAAAGTCATCCATCATATTAATCGTTAATTGATTTATGTTATTAATTAAAGGCTCTATCCATTTTTTATTGAGTAAATCATCGATTTCATCTTTTGTTAAAGTTTCAATTTTCTTCTTCGTCTGTTCTACAAGTTTCATATTGTCTTTTTTAACTTCTAACTTAAGAGTCTTTTCTTCCGTTATCAACGCATCCACTTTTAAAATAGTTTTCTTAATGTTTTCTTCATCAATTTTTCCCTTTTGGTTATTAATCAACTGAGCGCTTTTTGAAATCTTACTTTTGATAAAGCTCTCCTCATCATCACTTAAAAAATCTTTTAAAGTTTCTTTATTATCCTCAGTCAATTCATTAATTATATCAGAATATAAGTTTGATATTTCTTCCAATTTTTTATTTTTATCTTGAATTTCCTCTTTTAATTGTTTAAAAAACGTTTCTTGAACAATATCAAATGGTAGAATTCTTCCCTTCCATCCATCTTGAATCTCTATATCTTTTCCACTTTTTTTCTTAATAACCATATTTGGATCTACTTTAGTACAAGATTGAATTCCTTCTGTATGAATAATTTCTAAATCTTGAGAAATGTAATTCCAGGAATTATCCAGTTCTTGATAAGCTTCATAAGTATCCAATAAATGAACAGAATCTAGTCTTTTAAATAATTCTTGAGATAGTTTTTCTAATTCTGAATCAATATTAACTGCATTCATATTTTGAATCAATTGTTCATACAAATACTGAGAATAAATTTTTGTCATCTTTTCATTATTTTTGATATAGTCTTTAACAACAGTAGCGTTTAAAATTATCTCCGACACATTTTCACATTTTAATTCATAATATTGCTCATTTAACTTCTTAAATAATTTTTCTTTTAAACCAGGAAAAGTCTTCCAATAAATATGATATCGCTCTAATTCATTAGCTGGAATACCCCCAAACATTGAAGCATAAATATCATAAGTTTCTAATTCTTCTGATGAATCAACATATCTAGGTATATTTAAGTTATAATCATTTTCTTTGATTTCTTCTAATGAAACTATTTTAGAAAATTTATCAATATCTACTCTATGAATCACTGCATCTACTATTTTCTTGATATCACATGATCTTAAAATATTATTTTTTCCTTCTTTTATAAAACCTTTTGAAGCGTCAATTATTTGAATATTAGAAGTTGTTTTATTTTTCTTTAATATCATGATTATTGTAGGAATACTGGTTCCAAAAAATATATTTGCAGGTAATCCTATAATCGCATCAATATTGTTCTGTTCGATTAAGCTTTTCCTTATTTCTCCTTCTGTTCCGCCTCTAAACAATACACCATGAGGTAAAACAATCATCATAATACCATCATTTTTTAAATGATAAAGATCGTGGAGTAAAAAAGCATAGTCTGCTTTTTCTTTTGGAGCTAAACCATATTCTTTATATCTTGGGTCTGTTTCTTTATCTTCTGGATCCCATTGTTGAGAATAGGGAGGATTGGAAACCACAGCATCAACATATAAACAGTTATAGCTGCGTTCTGGATTTGCTTCGTCAAAATAAGGCCAATCATTTGCTAAAGTATCACCATTTCTTACAAACAAATTACTGGGCATTATTCCTCTCATAATTAAATTCATTCTCGTTAAATTAAAGGTATTTTGTTTTAATTCTTGAGCATAGTATTTTATTCCATTTGGATCATTCATATATTTTGATACGGATCGTCCAATATTGATAAGCAAAGAACCCGACCCACTTGTAGAGTCGTAAATTTCAATGTATTCTCTTTCTTTTAAATGATTCGCAACAATATCTGAGATCAACTTTGATACTTCATGTGGCGTATAAAATTCACCCGCTTTTTTACCAGCATTTGCTGCAAAGTTAGAAATTAAATACTCATAAATAAAACCCAAAACATCATAATCTTCTTTGTTATCCATTGGAATATCTTTTATTAAATATAGCAAATCACTAACAGCTTTTGTTTGAGCTTTTGATGTTTCCCCTAATTTTGAGAGTCCAGTCTCAAGAGTTGTAAATATTTTCTCAAACACTTTTTTGTATTCTTTACCAATATTTCGATTAAATGCAGATAAAGCATCCCTTACATTTGAAATATCAAAATGTGTCTTAGGATCAATCCAAGTAGAAAATAAATTATCATAAGATATAAAGTAACCAATATTATTTTGGAGAAATTTCACAGAATCACGATTATCTTCTGACAATTCTTTGATATTTTCTTCTGTATAAAAATGATCTTTTAAATAATTTACTTCTCTTGTAGATAAAAATTTATAAAAGATAAATCCTAAAATATAATCTTTATATTCATTCGCTTCAATATTTGAACGCATTTTATTAGCAGACTCCCAAATCTTAGAAGCTAATTGTTGCTTATTCATAAATCCATACCTCCCGTTATACTTCATTTTATCTTATTTGCTTTTCTCCCAGCAATACTTATTTTTTTATTTCAATTCATTTCATTATTTTGATCCAAGTAAAAAGAAAGACAAAGAAAAGTCTAACTTTTTTATTTTTAATGATTATTGGCTATCTTTAACTTTTATTCTTGTGAGGAATTAAATACTAAATCCAGTTTTTCTTGAATCTGGTCTTTATTAAATGGTTTGGCAATATAGTCTTTAAACCCTTCTTGAATATATTTATCTCTTGCACCAGCTACTGCATCCGCTGTGAGTGCAATAACAGGAGTATGAAATTCTTTATTCTCTTTCAATTTTAATAATGTTGTCTCACCACTCATCTCAGGCATCATAATATCCATTAATATTAAATCATATTTTTTCCCTTGATTTATTTTTTCAATACACTCTCTTCCACTTTGGCATTCATCAATTATAAAATCAAATTTTTCTAAACTCTTTCGTGCAACTTTGATATTTAGTTGATTATCATCAACAATTAAAATGGATTTATGTCCATATATAGGTTGAGATAAAGAAGAACTTTGTTTGACTGGTGAAGAAGTTTGGGAAAAATCAATATTATCTATTGGAGCGGTCATTTTACTTATTTTTTGTGGAAGTTGAACGATGAATATTGAACCTTGTCCATACTGACTTTGAACATTAATACTACCACCCATCATATCTACTAATGCTTTTGTAATTGCAAGACCTAGTCCTGTTCCTTCCACTGTTGTGTTTTTTTCTATATCTAATCTTTCAAATTTTTTGAACAACTTGTTTACATTTTCTGCTTTTATGCCACGTCCTGTATCTTGGACACTGATTATCAAAAGAGATTGATCTTTTTGATTGATACATTTAACATTTAGATGAATAAAACCTTTTTCAGTATATTTAATTGCATTGGTTAACAAGTTATTAATTATGCCTTTAACATGTGCTTTATCCCCTAATAATTCATAAGGAATATCTGGTGCAAAATTCATTTTAAAATCAATCGGTTTTTCTGCAATTTTTGTTGCTGTAACACGTGCCATCATACTTATCTCGTTTACAAAATTATATGGTTGTTCTATAACTTCCATCTTTTCACTTTCTATTTTATTAATATCTAGAATATTTCCAACAATTTCTAAAAGTGTCTGTGAAGCACTTTGAATATCTTTTGTATCTTCAACCACTTCTTGTGGAAGAAGTTCCTGATAACTAGCAATGTCTTCTGATAATCCTACAATGACATTAAGAGGTGTTCGAATCTCATGAGACATACTGGATAAAAAATCACTTTTTGCTCGATTGGCTTTTTCGGCTTGTTCTTTTGCTACTTCTAATTGTGTAAGCATTTTTAAATCAGGATTTTCTATTGTATTATACATGATTACAGTGACAATAGAAAATACCGTCGTCATTAACACAAGCCCTGGATGAATATTTTTGATAATGAAAACAATAATAAATCCAATAACTAAAATAAATAAAGGTAATATCTTTACTCGGCTTAAACTTTTTCTATTTTTTAAAATAGAGACAATATCAATTATCACATAAATAATACTTAAAAACACAATTAGATTAGGAGCCATTCCATAAGTATAAATATAGGTTCCATCGTTATAGTATTCAATTGGTAAAATAAAAGAAAGCAAAAATAACAATAGAAAATAACCATAGACAATTAAGGTAGTATTTTTCAGTTTTGATTTTACTTTTTCAAGATCAAAACAAATAACAACGACATAAATTGTAAAAGTTGTAATCCAAAAGCTAATATTAGCAATGTGCAATTTATTAATAATATTTGTCAGTAGTTCATGATTCGGTAATCCTTTTATAAAAAAACCACATAAAAACTCTATAACTAAACCAATCATATTTGAAATGACTAATGCATTGAATATTTTTGTTTCAATATTATTAACTCGCTTTTTCGTAAAAAAGAGAATTGCTATAATACAAACATATATAAAATTTAAACTTAAAATAACATACCCTATATCCATATTTACCTCAACATCACTATAATAAATTATAACATGAACAAATTAAGATGTGAACTAATGAAAACTTAAATCAGGAAAAAGATGAATGAAGAAAAGATTCGAGGCCATCCCAGACAAAAATGCCTGGAGCCTCGAATCTTTCTTTCGAAGAATGCAAATGACTCATATTTTTGTTTTCTATCCAAACGCCCATCTGCAAAAAGAGGCAGATGGGCTATTCTTTCTATCTTAATTTCTACGAATCAGCTTATTTCTAATTCTTATCAAGTGCTCGAAAAAAAGAGTTACTCAATAAAACATCAAGATGTTTTATTGAG
>CANQHD010000031.1 GCA_947623625.1 uncultured Bacilli bacterium | reverse complement strand
AATTGAGAGAGAAAAAATATTCAAAAACAGGAAAAACTAGAAAAATGAGTGTAAAAAATATTTCCCGGGAAATAATTAGAGTGATAAATAGTGAACAAAATATGAATGGTGGTGTTGAAAAAAATGAAAATGATTGTAGCATTAGGAAATCCAGGAGAAGAATATCGTAATACAAGACATAATACGGGCTTTTATTTTTTAGATGCCTATTTAAAAGAAAAGGGATTTTTTGATTGGAAAAAGAAACCTAGAGCAAAATATTTGGAAAAATTTGTAAATAATGAAAAAATTATATTTTTAGAGCCGCTTTCTTTTATGAACTTATCTGGAGAAGTCGTTGCAGACTTTCAAAAATATTATGATATTCCTACAGAAAATATCTTAGTAATATGTGATGATTTAGATTTGTCTTTGGGAAAAATAAAAATAAAGGCAAAAGGAAGCTGTGGAGGACATAATGGTCTGAGAAACATTGAACTACATTTAAAAACACAAAACTATAAAAGAATAAAAATTGGAATTTCAAATGATAAAGAAAAAAGTACAATTGATTATGTACTTGGAAAATTTTCAAAAAAAGAACTTCAACAATTAGAACAACTAATTCCTAAAGTAAATCAAATTTTAGATGCTTTCTTTGTTACAGATTTTTCAGTTTTAATGAGTAAATATAGCGAAAAAAATAGGTGATAACAATGGACTTTTTATATAATTTATTTTCTTTTCCAAATTCTGCTAATTTTACGTTCGGTGGATTGACAAAAGAAACATATAGTATTTTATTAGCGTCTTTAGTTGAAAAAGAAAAAAGAAACATTTTAATTGTAACAGCAAGCTTGTATGAAGCCAATAATCTAGTAGATTCTCTTTTAACATATACAGAAAATGTATTACTATTCCCGATGGATGATTTTTTGACAAGTGAAGCAGTTGCTATGAGTCCAGACTTAAAAATGAGACGAATAGAAACTCTTTCTCAATTAAAGGATAACAAAAGAAAAATTATCGTCACCAATCTTATGGGATATTTACGTTATCTTCCATCCCCTAAAACATATTATCAATCCATACAAAAATTTAGAAAAAATCAAGAAATTTCTCCAAAACAATTGGTAAAATATTTCCATCATTTAGGATATAAAAGAGAAACAATAGCAACCAATACAGGAGAAATGGCAGAGCGAGGATTTATTGTAGATATATTCCCATTATTAGAAGATCATCCAATACGTTTTGAGTTTTTTGGGGATACTATAGAATCCATCCGTTATTTTGATGAAAAAACTCAAAAATCATCGCAAGAAATAGAAGAAGTTACTATCCAACCATTTACAGAATTTATTACAACGAAAGAAATAGAAGAAGAATTACCTCAAAAATATTTAAAGCAATATGAGCATGTTGCCTCTCTCTATGATTACTTAGAAAAACCAATTTTAATTTATCAAGATAAATCAATAATAGAAGCAAATTATCGCTCTATGAAAGAAGAAATCTTTACCTATCAAACAACTAAAGATATTGAATTCAAAGGAAATTACATGCATGATCTAGAATCATTTAATGAAAAAGATATAATATATTATTCTAGTGTAGATAATTATGAAAAAACAAAAGATTTCTTTAACTACCAAGTTCATTTACTTCCAAAACTCAATGAAGATATAGAAGCCATAGAAAAATTAATAGGAAAATATATTTCACAAGATAAGTATATTATTATTGCGCTTAAAGATTATCAATTAAACAATATTCAAAAAAGACTATCTTTGCCAAGTAAAAAAACAGACTTTCAATCCTTAGAAAAAAAGCAAATCAATTTAATTCCATTTGAAATGGAAGAAGGATTTCTATATAAAGACTACGTTTTTTTAACTGCAAATGAATTATTTAACTTACCACGCCAGAAAAAAACATATAAAAATAAATTCAAATATTCAACGAAAATTCATGATTTAACGAAATTAACACCCGGAGATTATGTTGTACATGAAATTCATGGAATTGGAATATATAAAGGAATAAAAACACTTAAACAATCAGGCTTAGAAAAAGATTATTTAGAAGTAGAATATCTTGAAAATGATAAATTGTATATCCCAGTTGAAAAAATAGATTTATTGAGTAAATATACTGGAAAAGAGGGAATTCGACCAACTATCCATAAATTAGGTGGAACTGTATGGAAAAAAACAAAAACAAGAATTCGTTCAAAAATTCAAGATATGGCAAAACAACTTTTAGAATTATATGCAAAAAGAGAAAGTCAAAAAGGATTTTCATTTTCACCAGATACAGAATTGCAAGCTCAATTTGAAAAAGCATTTCCATATGAGATGACAAAAGATCAAAAAATAGCCTTAGAGCAAATCAAAGAAGATATGGAAAAACAAACTCCTATGGATAGACTATTATGTGGAGATGTTGGATTTGGAAAAACAGAAGTAGCATTTTGTGCTTCTTTTAAAGCCATTCTTGATAGCAAACAAGTCTTATTTCTTTGTCCAACAACAATTCTTTCGAATCAACACTACCAAAATGCAAAAATAAGATTCCATGATTTTCCAGTATCCATTGCTCTTTTAAACCGTTTTACCCCACAAAAAGAAGTAAAACGAATCTTAGAAGGAGTAAAAGAGGGAACAATAGACTTAGTATTTGGAACGCATAGATTACTCTCAGATGATATTCAACCCAAAGATTTAGGACTCTTAGTTATTGATGAAGAGCAGAGGTTTGGAGTAAAACATAAAGAAAAAATAAAACAATATAAAACCAATGTGGATGTCTTAACACTGACTGCGACCCCAATACCAAGAACGCTTCAAATGTCGATTGTAGGTATTCGAAGTTTATCTTTAATAGAAACAGCGCCCGTTGATCGTTATCCAATACAAACTTACGTATTAGAAGAAAACATGCAAGTAATAAAAGATGCAATTTATAAAGAACTATCACGTTATGGGCAAGTTTTCATTTTATACAATCGTGTGGAAAGTATTGAAAACCAAGTCTATAAAATTCAAAATTTAGTTCCTCATGCAAAAATTACTTATGCTCATGGACGAATGAGTCGGGAAGAAATAGAAAATAAAATGTTTTCTTTTATGAACCATGAATTTGATATTTTAATTTGTACAACAATCATCGAAACAGGAATAGATATTCCAAATGTCAATACATTAATTATCTTAAATGCCGATCAGTTTGGACTCAGCCAACTTTATCAAATAAGAGGAAGAGTTGGACGAAGTAATAAAATTGCTTATGCTTATTTAATGTATCAACCTCAAAAATTACTAACAGAAACCGCCATAAAACGATTAAATGTCATTAAAGAATTCACAGAACTTGGAAGTGGATTTTCCATTGCAACACGTGACTTATCTATTCGAGGAGCAGGGGATATTTTAGGAAGCGAACAAGCAGGATTTATTGATACTGTTGGAATAGACCTATATCTTCGTATGCTAAATGAAGAAGTCTTAAGACAAAAAGGAGAAAATATCCAGGAAGAAGATAAAGAAACAGATAAAATGCCATTCATTTCAGTATCAACTCATATTAAAGATGAATATGTCAAAGAAGAAGAATTAAAAATTGAAATTCACAGAAAGATTAATGAAATTGAAGATGAAAATTCTTTCCATGAAGTAAAAACAGAATTAGAAGATCGCTTTGGAAATATTCCAGAAGAACTTATTATTTATATGTATGAAGAGTGGTTTGAACATCTTGCCCAAATTTTACCAGTCAACCATGTAAGACAGCTTAGAAATACAATAGAGATAAACTTTACAAAAAAGTTTGTCCTTAATATTGATACAGAACAATTATTTATGGATGCCTTTCATATAACAACGTCTTTTCGCTTTAAAAGTAGTCAGGGAGATTTAACCATTCTTTTAGACACCATTCATTTAGAAAAGCACCCAATTATTTATTTAGTACAAATTCTAGAGACTTTACGAAATCAAAAAATGAAAAACTCATCTTGAAAAAATGATAAGAGACTGTTATCCTTAGTATAGTAGAGGTGGGAAAATGGAAAGTCATATTGAACAATATCAACAAGTACATAAAGACAATTATGTCAAAGCTTGTGAAGAACTGATAAAAAATAATACAAAAGCTTTAATTTATGATGATATTTTTCCATTATTTGATAAGCCTCCTTTAGATTCAATGGATGTCATTCGAACAAAACTAATCTCTTTTGCCAAAGAACATAAAACGATTTTACCCATAGAAGTGTTAACAGAAGTTTTAGAGAAATATCAAATTTCCATGAAAAAAGAACTAGAAAAACAAGGAAAATATCGCGAAAAAAACTTACTAAAATTTGTTGAGAGTTTTGCAACAGAATCTTCAGAAAATGTAAAAATATTAAAAAAAGATTTACTTCAAATAGATAAGCAAATTCAAAAGTCAGTTAAAAAATCACTCCAAGAAAACAGTGAAAAATATCTTCTCCAACCTCTTCCAAAACTCTATAAAGAAGTCAAAGAAGAAGAAAAAGAACTCATCATTAAAAAAATGCACGACTTTATCCATAAAAAATACATCAAGCAAATAGTAGATAGCTTAGATATAAAAATTTTAGTAAAAGATACAACTCTTTTGAATGGAATAAAAGAACAAACGAATCGCTACTTATTTACACTTGAAAATTCTCATCTTTTTGACTGAAACCCTTAAGGGTTTTTTTTGTGCTCTTATTTTAGAAAAATTAAAAACGATAATATGTAAAATTGGCATTTAATCCTTTAAACCATTTGGAAATAATTACCAAGGGAATTATTTGTTGAAAAGATTATAATATATGTAGAGAAAAAATTGTATAAGCTAATAAAAAATGGAAAACAATAATTGTAGATGGAAAGGGTGATTATATGAAAACAACTGGCGTTGTACGAAAAATTGATGATTTAGGTAGGATAGTAATTCCAAAAGAAATCCGTAGGACTTTAAAAATCAGAGATGGCGAATCATTAGAAATATTTGTAGATAAAGAAATGGTTACCTTAAAAAAATACTCTACAATGGAAGACTTACAAGAAGTCGCACAAAAATTAACAGAATCAATTTCAAACATAACTTTAAAAAATATTTATGTAGCAGATAGGGATAAATATATTGCAGGAAGTGGAGAATTAAAAAAAAGATTTTTAAATCAATCTATTTCTCCTTATTTAGAAGAAATTTTAAAAGATTGTGAAAACGTTTTATCAAAAAATGTAAAAAAAGTTGAGTTAATATCTGGAGTAGAAGGAGAATATGCTTATGCTGTATGCCCTATTTTATCACAAGGAGATGCAATTGGAATTGTCTTGATTGTTTCCAATGAGAAATGTATTACCGAAGAAGATATTGCTTTGACAAATATTGTTGCTCAATTTTTAGCAAAATATGTTGAAGAATAAAGCTTATTTGTGCTATAATACAACTGAAATAGTGATGAGGAAGAGTTTATAATAAGTATTTTCTTTAAAGAGAACTTCTATTTGGTGAAAAGAAGTAGAAAATGATTATAAATATGGCTTCTGAACTGTTATGTCGATAAGTAGGCATAATCGTGGTTAGGCGTTAACTAAAGAGTGTATAATAAACTTATTATAAAATAAGGTGGTACCACCCAGATATTGGGTCCTTATGTTTATAATAAGTTTTTTTTAAGGAGGAAAAAAATGAAACCAAAATATTACATAACGACACCCATTTATTATCCAAGTGCAAATTTTCATATAGGACACTGTTATACAACAATTATAGCAGACTCCATTGCTCGCTATAAAAGAATGAAAGGCTATGATGTTTGCTTTCAAACAGGAACAGATGAACATGGGCAAAAAATAGAAATGAAAGCCAAAGAAGCAGGAGTAAGCCCTAAAGAATATGTCGATGAAATCGTCTTGAATGCTAAAAATTTATGGGATGCGCTTCAAATTTCTTATGATAAATTTATTCGAACAACCGATGAATTTCATGTGAAAGCTGTTCAAAAAATCTTTACTAAACTTTATGAACAAGGAGATATATATAAAGGAGAATATAAAGGACTCTACTGTACTCCATGTGAATCTTTCTGGACGAAAACTCAACTTATTGACGGAAAGTGCCCTGACTGTGGTCGTGAAGTGCATGAAGTAAGTGAAGAAGCCTATTTCTTAAGATTATCAAAATACCAAGATCGTTTAGTAGAATATATTGAGTCTCATCCAGAATTTATTCAACCAGAATCGAGAAAAAATGAAATGATTTATAACTTTATTCGTCCAGGATTAGAAGATCTCTGTGTTTCAAGAACAAGTTTTACTTGGGGAATTCCTGTTCCTTTTGATGAAAAACATGTCGTATATGTTTGGTTAGATGCCCTAACAAACTATATTACATCATTAGGATACATGACCGATAATGATATAGAATTTCAAAAATATTGGCCCGCAGATCTTCACTTAGTTGGAAAAGAAATTGTTCGCTTCCACACAATCGTTTGGCCTGTCATCTTAATGGCGCTTAACTTGCCACTTCCCAAACAAGTCTTTGGGCACGGATGGTTAATTGTAAATGGTGGCAAAATTTCGAAGTCATTAGGAAATTACAAAGACCCAAGAGAATATATTGACGCATATGGAGTCGATGCCGTTCGTTATTTTGTCTTAAGAGAAGTCCCATTTGGAAATGATGGAAATTTTCTAGAAGAATCATTAATCAATAGAATCAACACAGATCTTGCCAATACTTTAGGAAATTTAGTCAACCGAACAATTACAATGGCTTGCAAATATTTTGATGGAACAGTGAAATATAAAAATCAAAACGAAGAACTTGATTCTGAATTTTTAGAAAAAATCAATAGCTTAGACAAGATAGTGGATGAGAAGATGGAACAGTTACATGTCAGCGAAGCATTAGAATCTATCTTTGAAGTACTAAGAAGAAGCAATAAATATATTGATGAGACAATGCCTTGGATTTTAGCAAAAGAAGAAGAGAAAAAAGATCGATTAGAGACCGTTCTTTATTTATTACTAGAATCCATCAGAGTCTGTGCTTCACTTCTAGAACCATACATTCCAACGACATCTTCTGAAATATTAAAGCAACTCAATCAGACGGATAAAACACCACAATTTATTGATAAACATGAATATCATCTTTCCCCCGCAAAAATTTTATTCGCCCGCATTGAGACAAAATAATTGTAAAAAATGATGTCAACCATCCATAAAAAAGAGAAAGTAGACCTTTATTTCTCTTTTTTTGTGATATTATCGAAGAGTAGTTTAATTTATTTGGCAGTACAAGTTAAGAAAAGAAAGGAAAAAGAAAAATGCCAAGATTAATTAAAAAAATCGGATTAAAAAAATTTGCGTTCGGGGGAGTTATTGGATTATTAATTCTTTGTATCATAGTAGAAAAAAATATTTTAGATATTGGATACTTAATGTTATTTATGTTTTACGGTTTACGAATGTACTATTTAAAAGATACGCAACAATCCTAGAAATATCACGTCAAGTGTGGTATTTTTATTTTGGTGATGAATTTGATAGATACACATTGTCATTTTGAAATTGAAAATGAAGAAAAATTTTTAAAAGAGTTAAAGCAAATTGAAGATCAAGGTGTTTTAAAAATAATTGTAAGCTGCTGTACAAAAGAAGAACAAAGGAAAAATATTCCTATTTTATCTACGAAAGAAAATATATTTTTAGCGCTTGGTTATCATCCAGAAGAAGTCGAAGATATTCAAGAGGAAGATTTAAAAAATTTAGAAGAAATGATAAAAAGATACCGAAATGTTGTCGCAATCGGTGAAATAGGACTTGATTATCACTATACGAAAGAGAACAAAGAAAAGCAAAAACAGCTTTTTGAAAAACAACTCTCTCTTGCTCAAAAGCTTTCTCTTCCAGTTGTTATTCATTCAAGGGATGCAACTCTTGATACAATAGAGTGTCTTAAAAAATATCCAGTAAAAGGAGTGATTCACTGTTTTAGTGGAAGTTTAGAAACGGCTCAAATTTACATCAAAATGGGATTTTTACTAGGAATAGGTGGCATTGTAACTTTTAAAAACAGTCATTTACAAGAAGTAATAAAAGAAATCCCTCTTGAAAAGATTGTTTTAGAAACAGATAGTCCATATCTTGCACCAGTCCCTCATCGAGGAGAAAGAAATACACCTGCATATATTCCAATTATTGCTCAAAGAATTAGTGAAATCAAAAATATTTCCCAAGAAGAAGTGGATAATGTAACTACAGAAACTGCAAATAGTCTCTTTCATTTAACATAGTTTATAGTTTATCTATCCATCAGGAACTGTAAAATTTCAAAAAAAGCACTTGTAAGAAAATTTTAAATATGCTATATTTTTAACATAAGGAGGATAGAAACATGAACAATGATAATTCATCAAAACAAATCTTATTATCGGTACTAGGGGTAGCCATTCTAGTCGTTGCAGTAGTAGGTGTGTCATTCGCAGCATTTACGTTTGCCGGAAAAAGTGAAGTAGAAAATACAATTACAACTGGAACTATTACAGTAAGTTATACTGAAGGTGGTACTGGAATTAAATTAGAAAATGCAATGCCAATGAAGGATGAGACTGGTAAGATTCAAAGTGCAGATAACACTTATTTTGATTTCACAGTAGATGCGCAATTGAGTTCTGGAGCAACACCAATTAATTATGAAATTACTGCAAAAAAAGATTCAGAACAGTCAGACCTTCCAGATAATGCTGTTAAGTTGTATCTTGAAAAAGTTAGTGCAGTTGGATCGCAACCAAGTACGCCTGGCGAACCAGTAAAGGAACCAACATTATATTCAGAAGATACTCCAAATCAAAAGACAAATCGTACTACAAATGAAATGGTATTGAAAGACGCAGTGTTTAGTAATTCAGAAACCACAGTTTATCGTTTAAGAATGTGGGTAGCTGAAAATTATGGTGATAGTGAATCAGATGGTGCATCATTTGCATCCTCTAAAAAATTTATTGTTAAAGTTAATGTTTATGCTCAAGCAAAAGCAACAGAATAAAAAAATAAGCAGCCTTTAGAGGCTTCTTTTTTATGAAAAAATGAAATGTGTCTTAAAAATGTCAAATTCAAAAAAAGCACTTGTAAGAAGATTTTAAATATGCTATATTTTTAACATAAGGAGGATAGAAACATGAACAATAATAATTCATCAAAACAAATCTTATTGTCAGTATTAGGAGTTGCTATTTTAGTAGTTGCAGTTGTGGGAGTGTCATTTGCAGCGTTCACCTATACCGGAACTGGTAAAGTTGAAAATAAAATTCAAACAGGTACAATTACAATGACATATACTGAAAAAGAAGATTCTAAAATTGCAATTGACAATGCAATGCCAATGTCTGATGAAGAAGGAAAAAAATTATCATCAGATAAGCAAGTATTTGATTTTACAGTATCTGCAAATATTACTGGTGATGTAACAATTAACTATGCTATTGCTGCAGAAAAAATATCTGTAGATGGTCCAAATCCATCACAATTAGATGATCAATATGTTCGTCTTTACCTAACTGAAACAACAAAACTTGGTGGAGAAGATAAAGAAGTTCCTACTCAAGAGCCAAAAGCCTTTAGTGCAACAGGTCCAGATGAAACAACAGGACTTCCAGCTGGTGAAATGGAGTTATTAAAAAGTACCTTTACTCAACAACAACAAGGTAATCGTTTTTATCGCTTAAGAATGTGGGTAGCTGAAAATTATGTAGTAACTGGTGTCCCTGCATCATACAAAGTAAAAGTACATGTTTATGGTAAATCAGTAGCTCAGTAGTAGGTTGATTGAATTATAAGCTCTAAAAAGTAGATTAACCTCTACTTTTTTTCGTTATATACAACATAAAAGTGGCAGGTTCTCCTTTCTTTTACAGAATCCTATAATTAGTGGTCTTTTACTTCCCATAATTTTTGTCTTTTCAAACTTTTTCTCTTATGCTATAATTTAAGTAATAATAGGAGGCTAGTTATGATAAATAACCAAGAAGAAGAGGAGAAAAAAGAAAAGAAAAAAGCAGGCAACCCCAATGCTTTGATTTATGAAAGTATATTGCTGATTTTTATTTTGTTGGTTTCTATTTTTGGTGTATCATTTGCAGTCGTTAAATATACACAAACGGGAGAAGAGTCTAATACAATTCGTACGGGTGAACTTCGAATGAGTTATACAGAAGATACGAATGGAATAAAAATTGAAAACGCTATGCCAATGTCAGATGATATTGGTAAAAAATTAAGTGGTAATAATGAATTCTTTGATTTTACAGTCAGTACTACTATTCGAGGAAACGCAACACTTGCTTATGAAGTTTCTGCTGAGAAAAGCATCGATTCTACATTAAGAGATGACGAAGTAAAACTTTATTTAGAGAAAAAAGCGGGTGCTATTTATGAGACTGTAATGAACCCAGTTGTATTTACACCTCTTAAAGAAAAAACAAAATGGGGTACAGAAAAAGGAACAATGCTTTTAACAACAGGAACATCCACGCATACTGAAAATATTTCATATCGCTTGAGAATGTGGGTGAAGCAAGACGCAATAATGACTGGTGAAGAACGAATTTTTAGTGTTCGTGTCAATTTAAAAGGTGGAGTTGTTGTAGAATAGTTATGTCAAAAGCATGACTTTTTTATTTGAAGAAAATGATTATATTTCTTTTAATTTATGCCGTTTTGTGCTATCATAATAATAGCATGAGAATAAGATGGGTGATAATATGAGGGAAGACCAAGTAAAAAATCCTCGGCATTCTGCGTTTTATTATATCAAAAAAGGACTGCATTTTGTAACAACTGTTATTATGTATGTAGTCTTACTCATTTTGATTTTAGTCGCTATTCTTTATACACTTTATTTTTTGGATCAAAAAAGAAACTTAGATAAAGGTATTAGTAAGCCACCACTTTTTAATGCTTACGTTATTATTAGTCCAAGTATGGTTCCAACAATTAATGTAGAAGATGCAATTATTATAAAAAGAGTGGATGAGGATGAATTAAAAAAAGGTGATATTATTACGTTTAACTCCACAGATTATCGGTATTCTGGAGTTACAGTTACACATAGAATTGTTGGTATTGAAACAACAAAGGATGGAAAAAAACTTTATACAACAAAAGGGGACAATAATAATACACCGGATAGTACTCGAATTAGTTATGAAAATATTTATGGAAAAGCATATCTGAGAGTACCAATGGTTGGATATATACAGTATTTTTTAGTACAATCTTCCTATGGATGGATTATTGCAGTCGTAATACCATGTCTTGGAATTATTATTTATGATATTATTAAACTTATTGAAACAATTAAAAGAAGTGTTCAACCACCTAAAAAAAGAAAGAAAAACTATCGCGAAAAGAAGTTAAAAAATAAAGATGTCGATAAAGATAAAAGAAGGAGGTTTAAATAAGGATGAGAAGAAAGTTAGTTTTAATGTTAGGTGGCGTGATTTTATTTATATTTATCATGATTACATCTTTTGCTTGGAGTAAGATCTTTTATAAAGACGATATGAAACAAGGTGATATTGCTGTTTTAAATATTCAGTTTAGTGAAGAAAATGGTGTTATTGATACGACGCAATATTATCCTTCAAAAGACGCATATAGTGATATAGAGCCTTATTCTTTTCAAATTTCAAATACAAGTCGTCATGATAGTCATTATCGTCTACTTCTTGAAGAAGATCCAATTTCTAATGTGGTTGGGTATCGTCAGGAAGACTTGTTAACAACAGATCAGTTAAGTTATGAGTTATCTTTAAACGGAAGTGTCATTAAAAAAGCAAAACTATCCACCCTTAAAAAAAATGTGTTAGATGATCGAATCATTCAGGGAAATAAAGAAAATAATTATACTTTAAAAATTTGGGTAAATGATAGTGTAAATGTTGGTGAATGGGAAAATAAATATTTCCATTATCAAGTAAAACCAGAAGTCATAGAATAGGAGAGTTATGATGAAAGATTTTTTAATAGAATATGCACATATTGTTGCAACGACAATTCTTGGTTTATTGTTTGGTTTATCGTTTTTCTTGTTATTTTTAAATTTTTATCATTATAAGGAAGTAACAACCACTTATCAACCCTCAACAGAAAATGGAACAGCCTATGAACAGTTCATGAAAGAAGTTCAAGAGATAAAGGAAAACGCGAATACTTATAGTCAGAAAACTTATAAGGGTCAAGAAGAAGTCTTCGATATGTTAAATATGCAGACTAAGATTCAGATGTGTCTTAAATTATATGAGACAGATGAGTTGAAGGCTTTATTAACAAAAGAAACTTATACAGTCAATGATGTTTATGAACTTGCAAGTTATTATCAAAACGAAATTTTAAATGATTGTATTGTCATTCAAATGTATAATCTTGGAAGTGAAGAATCTCCTTCTATTAATAGTCCAAGATTAAGAGCCATTTCTCCATTTTTAAAACTTGAAATGGATCAGTTATTATCAGAGGGATTAGGTTATTTAAAAAATAATATGAAGAATAATGATATTTATTATTTTAGTAATGATGATTCAAAGACGGGTGTATTTGAGTTAACAAAGAATAGTTATCTTGAAGTTGTAAACTATTATAGACATTCACTTGCATTTTTAAAGAATTTTTCACAGTGGTATAAGAATTTAGCAATAGGAGGATAGAAATGAAGAAAATACTCAATATATTGTTTTATATTTTACAATTAGTTTTATTTGTAGCCGCCTTTGCTTTAACGTTGGTAGTTATGATTCAAATGAATAGGCGATTAGAAAAAAGTTTTATGACGACAATCAATGTTTTTGTTCCATTTGGAATTTTATTGGTCTTATTGATGCTCAATATGATTTTTAATCAAAAAACTGTCCGAGATAATATTCTTTATAATATTACATCGAATTTGTCCTTTGCTACGATTGTGATTGTGGCATTAAGAGCAATGTTTGATAATCATTTGATTATATCAACGCTTAATAGTTATCATATGGATTTTAATTTCTTTGCTAATTTTTTACCTTTTTTAAAAATTATGTTATATGGATTATGTATTTCTAATGTTTTACTGATGTTTCATATAAGCCAGAAGAATAATGATAAAGGAAAGAAGCGTAAGAAAAGCGTTCAGAATAGTTAGAAAAAAGTGAGGAGTCATAGGACTCTTTTTTCTTTGGATTGTATGTTGGAAAAAATTTTTATATAATTAAATTGGTGATTTTAGTGGAATCGTTTAATTTTAAGAAAAAGTATGGGCAAAATTTTTTAAAAAATCCTCAAATACTTGAGAAAATAGCAACGACTCCTTCCTATCAAGAGAAGTCTTTGGTGATGGAAGTAGGTCCAGGAGCCGGAGCTTTAACAAAGTATTTGAGTTGTTATGCTAATTATGTTCTCTGTTATGAAATTGATGTTCAACTAGAAGATATCTTAGCGCGTCAGTTAAAACAGTTTGAAAATGTTCAAGTCTATTTTGCAGATTTTTTAAAAAGAGATATTGAAAAAGATGTTCAAAATTATTCGTATGATCATTTGTATTTTGTTAGTAATGTTCCTTATTATATAACAACACCTATTCTTTTTAAATTGCTGAATTCTCATTTGGTTTTTGATGAGATTGTCATGCTTGTTCAAAAAGAAGTGGGCGATAGGTTTACTGCAAAACCTCAAACAAAACAATATGGTGCTTTAACTGTGCTTTTAAATTATTATTTTGATATTCAAAAATGTTTTTCAGTCGGAAAAAAAGAGTTTGTCCCTGAACCTCATGTGGATAGCGTTGTCGTGTCTTTTAAAGGGAAAAAGGAAAAGTTGGATTTAATTGATGCGTCTCATTTTTTTAAGTTGGTTCATGATAGTTTTCGTTTTAAAAGAAAGACGCTTTATAATAATTTAAGAAGTTATCCTAAGGAAATAATGGAGTCTGTTTTAGAAAAATATGGATATACAGTAACGAATCGTGCGGAAGAAATTCCATACTTTGTTTTTGTAGAACTTTCTAATGCATTATGTCAAAAGTAGTAAGATAAGAAAGAATACAAAAATTTTTTAAAAAGTAGAAATATTAAAAATATGGTTTGCTAAGAAATAAGATTTAAAAAGGAATCTTGTTTTTTTTAAATTTGTGATGAAAAAGGAGAAAAATAAGGGGTTAAATTTTTAAAATTTGCTGTTTGCATTTCTTCTTTTTTTCCTCTATTCTTCCAAGAAAG
>CANQHD010000030.1 GCA_947623625.1 uncultured Bacilli bacterium | reverse complement strand
AGATAGGATTGGAAAACAAGGAGCGGAGTTTAAGTTTTATATTCAAAATAAAAGTTTAATAGATGTCACTTATGAAATAAGACTTGCTGATAATGAAAAAAAGCAAGCAGATTGTGAAAAATGCAAATATCTTGAGGAGAAAGACATTCGTTATGAATTAAAAAGAACTGGTCTAGATAAGACAGAAACTTTAATGCCAGATCGAAAGATTGACGAAGGAACATTAAAAAAAGGGAAAAAGATTGAGTATACTTTAAAGATTTGGATTAGCAAAGACGCAGTTGAAGAAGACATCGACCAAGCAGTCTTTTATGGAAAACTAGATCTTGAAGCTACTCAAGTTCCAAATAGTGAAGATATAATTGAACCAACACCAGATGGAAGTGGAGCAAACGTACCAGAGCTAGGAAATACACTCATTCCAGTTGTTTATGATGAAAAAGAGAGCCAGTGGAAAAAAGCAGATGTTGAAACAGCAAAAAAATGGTATGATTATACGAAGCAGAATTGGGCAAATGCAGTTATAGTAACACCAGAAACTTATATTACGTATCAAAAAGCGGCTGCAGGAACAACAGTTGATATGGACCATATCTTACAAATGTATGTGTGGATTCCAAGATATAGTTACACTATTCAAGGAACATATGGAAAGGAATCAGAAATTGCCACAACACCAGGAGAGATTGAAGTAAGGTTTGTAAATATTGATACGAGGGACACAGGTTCTGGTACATATTCAAATGGAGAACCCACAGAATGGTACACGCCGGACGCCTTTGTTTTAGGAGGGCAGAACTTAGCAGGAATATGGGTAGGAAAGTTTGAAACAGGATATAAAGATGCAGGAGATGCGACCGGTGCAGAAGTTGATTCTAACACTCCATCTAAAGCGGTGATTAGACCAAATGAGTACTCATGGAGAGGTATTACAGTTAGTAATATTTATAGTACAGCAAAAGGAATAGCAAAAGATAAATCTTTTGGAATGAGCGAAAAAACATATCATAGTCATGCGATGAAAAATAGCGAATGGGGAGCAGTAGCATATCTCACCCAAAGCAAATATGGAAAGTATGGAAATACTGACTATACTGGAACTAATAGAGAAGTCTATATCAATAATAATAGTAATTATAAAACCGGCTGTTCTGGAGGTACTTCAAGTGCAGCAGAATCGACAGCTTGTATACTATATAATAGCTTAGAAAGTGCTGGGGATGGAAAAGGACAAACAGGACCAGGAGCAAGTACAACCGGAAATATATATGGAGTGTATGATATGTCAGGAGGAGCCTGGGAATACGTCATGGGAAATTATAACAATGAAGTGGGTCAATCAGAATTTACTGAAGGGTGGAATACACAATATAAAGATTATATAGACTTTTATACAAGTGAAACAGCAAGTAGTGCATGTAGTAGTGGAGTATGTAAAGGACATGCATTAAGTGAAACGGCAGGATGGTACGGTGATACCAATGGCATGGTCAATTCGTCCAGCCCGTGGATGGTCCGTGGTGGTTATTATAACTATCCAGCGAGTGCAGGTATTTTCAACTTTAGCGGGAGCGATGGTTTCACGCACTCCAACTTCTCGTTTCGCGTGGTGTTAACACTCAAGTAATGCAGCATGATGTACCATTAAAATTATTCATTTTCGAGAACTTGGTAAAATATTAGAAATAAACCAATTAGTAGAAAAATAGCCCTCGTTTCTTTTTGCAAACAAAGAAGAGATAGGCGGACTTTTGCTTTACTTATTTTGAAGTATCTCTAAAATTTAAATAATTCTTCCTTTATATATACTTGCGCATTAAAAAAGCTTGTGATAAACTAACGTTAGAAAAAAACAAATGCGAAAGACGGAAATATTCATTTATTTTGAAGAGACTTCTTGGTGGGTGAGAAAGAAGAAATAAGAATATTTTAGATCACTTTCAAGTGTGCTTTATGGATAAGATAAAGCCGGAGTTCTACGTTACAGAAGAAGAGATAGTCAATCTATGAATGAAGGTGGTACCACGAAAAAAATTCGTCCTTCAAGCGTAGATTTTTTTTGTGAGGAGGAAAAAATATGACAAAATTTAAAGCTTTAAGAAAAGGAAAAATTCACGAGATAGAAACTGCTATTTTAAAGTATTGGGATGAGATAGATATTTTAAAAAAGTCCATCGAGACAAGAGAAGGAAATCCTCAATTTGTTTTCTATGACGGTCCTGCAACCGCAAACGGTCATCCAGGTCTTCATCATATGATGGCAAAGTTTTTAAAAGATACATTTTGTAAATATGAAACAATGAATGGAAAGCAAGTTTATCGAAAAGTTGGATGGGATACACATGGTCTTCCGGTAGAATTGCAGGTTGAAAAAGCTCTTGGCTTTCATAATAAGAAAGATATTGAAAACTATGGAATTTTACCCTTTAACAAAAAATGCAAAGAAAGCGTTTGGGAAAATGAAGAGTCCTTCTCTCGTCTTACAAGAGAAATGGGACAATTTATTGATCTAGAACATCCTTATGTAACCTATGATAATAACTATATTGAAACAGAATGGTGGATTTTAAAGAAATTTTATGAGGAAGGGTATTTCTATTTAGGACACAAAATACTTCCTTATTGTACACGATGTGGAACAGGTCTTGCTTCTCATGAAGTTGCACAAGGATATAAAGAGATAACAGCACAGACCGTTATTGTACCGATGAAGAAAAAAGGGGAAGACGTTTATTTTCTTGTATGGACAACAACGCCTTGGACTTTAATTAGTAATGTTGCACTTTGTGTCAATCCCAATGAAGAATATGTTTTAGTACAAAGTAAGGGAAATAAGTTCATTTTGGGAAAAAATCTCTGTTCTAAAGTCTTGAAAGAAGACTATGAAATCTTAGAAACTTATCTTGGAAAAGACTTAGAATATATGGAATATGAACAGTTAATACCAAGCCTTTCTGTTTCCAAAAAAGCTTTCTTCGTCACTGTTGCAGACTATGTTACTATGGAAGATGGAACCGGTATTGTTCATATTGCACCTGCGTTTGGGCAAGATGATTATTTGGTGGGTAAAAAATATGATTTGCCTGTTTTAAATCCAGTTGGAGAAGATGGAAAATATCAAGAAGGTTTATGGAAAGGAAAAAGTGTTTTTGAAGCAGATTTAGATATCATTCAATATTTAAAAGAAAACGGTAAACTCTTCAAGAAAGAGAAAATGCTTCACAACTATCCACACTGTTGGAGATGCGACACACCTCTTCTTTACTATGCCAAACCAAGCTACTATCTTGCTGTTACTAAAATGAAAGATCAAGTCATTCAAGCCAATAAGACTGTTCATTGGCATCCAGCCTATGTTGGTGAAAAGCGATTTGGAAATTGGCTTGAAAATATGAATGATTGGGCAATTTCAAGAAACCGTTATTGGGGAACGCCTCTTCCTCTTTGGAAATGTTCTTGCGGTCATGAAGAAATGATTGGAAGTCGTGCCGAACTCAAAGAAAAAGCAACTTGTGAAATTGATGTTGAAACAATAGATCTTCATCGTCCATTTGTGGATGACATTCACTTGAAGTGTCCAAAGTGCGGTCAAGAAATGACACGTGTTTCTGAGGTCATTGATTGTTGGTTTGATTCTGGATCTATGCCATTTGCACAATATCATTATCCTTTTGAAAACAAAGACTTCTTTGAAAAACAGTTCCCAGCTGATTTTATTTGTGAAGGAATCGATCAAACAAGAGGTTGGTTTTATACGCTTCTTCTCATCTCTACTTTTATCAAAGGGAAGAGTCCTTATAAAAATGTTCTTGTCAACGATTTAATTCAAGATAAGTTTGGTAAAAAGATGAGTAAGTCCAAAGGAAATATCGTTGAACCATTTACAACTATGGAAAAGTATGGTGCAGATGCGGTTCGTTTCTACCTGCCATATGCATCTGCTGTTTGGACGCCTCTTCGTTTTGATGAAGAAGGATTAAAAGAAGTCTATTCCAAGTATATTTCTACACTAAAAAATGCTTATTCTTTCTTTGAAATGTATGCCAATGCGGATCAAATTGATCCAAGGTGCTATGATATTCCTTATGAAAAACGTGAAGAAATCGATCAGTGGCTTTTATCTCGATTAAATCGCCTTATTCAAGAAGTCAAAGACGCTTATGACGCTTATGATTTAACGAAGGTAACTCATGCTGTTTTAGATTTTTTAAATGATGATTTTTCAAATTGGTATATTCGAATGAACCGTCGTCGCTTTTGGGAAAGTGAGCTGACTCCTTCTAAGCAAGCTGTTTACTTAACAACGTATGAGACTTTATTAACGCTTGTGAAGTTAATGGCACCTATTACACCATTTATTTCAGAAGAGATTTATTGTAATTTAACTGAGAAAGAATCTGTTCACTTGGAAACTTTCCCAGAATCTAAGAGTGCGTATATCCATTCTTCTCTTGAAGAGAAAATGAACTTAGTTCGTGATATTTGTCGTTTAGGACGTTTTGCAAGAGAAGAAGCAAAGATAAAAGTAAGACAACCACTTTCTTGCATTCTATTACCCAAGAAAAATGAAAAAGTGATTGAAAGTCTCTCAGGTCTTATTCTAGAAGAGTTGAATGTTAAAGAAATTTCTTATCAAGAAGATATGAGTCCTTATTTAAACTATCTTCTAAAACCCAACTTCCGAGTTGTTGGAAAAATACTTGGTAGTCAAATAAAACAATTTCAAGAACTCCTTTCAAATTGTGGTGAAGAGGAACTTTTGGAAATTCAAAATGGAACTTATCAAGTGAACTTGGGAGGAACCTCATTCAAAGTAACAGAAGAGATGATTATTAAAACACTTGAAGTCAAAGATGGATATTTTGCTCAAAGCAATCAAAATACAACAGTTGTGTTGGATACGACTATTACAAAAGAACTTTTGCTTGAAGGATATGCAAGAGAATTTGTAAGAAAAGTGCAAAGTCTACGCAAAGAAAAAGATTTAGTCATTACAGATCATATTAAAATTACTTATTGTGCAGATGCGATGATAAGTGAAATGATGGAAGAGTTTGAATCTTATATTAAAGGTGAGACTTTAGCAGATGAGATTGTTAAAATTAACGAATATAATGAAGAATATTTCTTAAATGATTTAAAAGTGAGCATTGAAATTGAGAAAGTGTAATTAAAGAAGCATTTACTTGAAAGAACTTGCTTCTTTTGTTTTCTCTTCGTATAATGAAAGATAGAAAAAATTGAAAAGAGGCTTTCTATGAATCCAGAAAAAATCAGTAATTTTATTAAAAATTCAAGAAAGAAAAGTCATTTAACTCAGCAGCAATTTGGTGATAAATATGGCGTTACTTATCAAGCAGTTAGTAAGTGGGAAACAGGAAAGAGTATCCCGGATATTGCCGTTTTAAAAGAAATTTGTACAGATTATCAAATGGATATAAACACTCTTTTGGAAACAAATACGAAAACGCATTTTTCGCAAAAAACGAAAAGAATTATCTTAATTGTACTGGTTCTTCTCCTTTTCTCTTTTCTTCTTTATCAGAATAGCCATTCTTCTTTTCAATTCAAAACAATTCAAACAACTTGTGATAATTTTAGGCTTTATGGAAGTATTGCGTACAATAAAAATAAAACTTCAATTTATATTTCGAATATCACTTATTGTGGAAAGGGGAAAGAACAGTTAGAAAAATACTTGAAAATAACATGTACTTTATATGAAGTGGATCAAGATTCTAAAAGAAAAATAGATGCCTTTTCTTATCAAAAAGAAATTACTTTAGAAGAGTTTTTAAAAAAAGTGAATTTTAATGTAGATCACTTTTCAAAAAATTGTAAAATGTATAAAGAAAATGGGCTTCTTTTGGAGATTAAAGCCACCAATTCTAATCAAGAAACGAAGCTTTATGAGATTCCATTGAAGCTTTTAGAAAACTGTAAAAACTAAATTCAACCACAAGTTGAGATTTTTCAACGGATACCTGATAGATAAAATGAGCTTTTTAGTTTATTCTAAATGCTAAGGAGTTGATTTTTTTGAAAAGATTCATTGCAAGTTTCATGCTTCTACTTTTATTGATGAGTGTTACCGCTTGTAAAGTGACAAAGGAAAGAGAAGACGCCCATCAATTTAAAGAAGAATATGAAGCGTTAAATGAAAAAGAAAAGGATGGAAAAGCTTATCGAAAGTTAGCTATTGATAAAGACAATCCATTTGTTTATGTAACACCAGATGAGTTGGTTGAAAAGATAAAAAATAAAGAAACATTTTATGTGTATTTTGGTTCAGCTTATTGTCCATGGTGCCGCAGTGTCATTGAAAAAGCCATTGCTGTGATGAAGGAAAAAAACATCCAGCAGGTTTATTATATTGATATTTGGGATGGGGACCATAAAGAGATATTAAGAGATGTTTACACGTTAAATGATTTGAATGAAAAGGTTTTGGTTCAAGAAGGAACAAAGGCTTATCAAGAGTTTTTAAAGTCATTTGATAAAGTTCTGGGTGATTATACTCTAAAGAACAAAGAGGGTGAGACTGTCTTTCTTTCTGAAAAACGTATTTTAGCGCCTAACTTTATTTATGTGAAAAATGGAAAAGGAATTCGCCTAACGGATGGACTCTCAGATAGACAGTCTTCATCATCTGATCCACTCACTCAAGAAATTTTAGAAGATGAAGAAAAATTGTTTCAAGACTTTTTTAAGTAAATTCCTCGGATCTTTTTTCGGTAAAAAACCTAAAACTATTGTATAATAAAGTAAGAGGACATCACAGATTGTGGATATTTGTATACATTAAAGTAGGTGAAGTAGATGAAAAAGTTAAGTGAACTTTATGATGGAATGGATGATAGAGTCATTAAAGGGATTAAAATAAATTCGAAGGAAGTTGAAGAAGGAGATATTTTTGTTTGCACGATGGGAGTTACAGCTGATCGCCATTTGTTTATTGATGAAGCTATCTCAAATGGAGCAAGTGCCATCGTTGTTAGTAAAGAAGTCGAAAAAAAACCGGTTCCAGTCATTTTTGTTCCTGATACCAATGAAGAGTTAAAACTATTATCAAGAAAATTTTATGATTATCCAGATCGAAAGCTTTCTTTAATAGGAATAACAGGTACGAATGGGAAAACAACTGTGGCAGAAATTATTTATCATATTTTAGGATCAAGATGTGCTTATCTTGGGACAAATGGGAAAAAGTGCTATGCTTATCAAGAAAAAATTCGAAATACAACCCCGGATGCAGATAGGCTTTATCAATATATGGATGAATTTGTTCAAAAAGGCTGCAATACTTTGGCAATGGAAGCCAGCAGTGAAGCTTTTTATCGCCATCGTTTAGACTTAATTGAATATGATATTTCAATACTTACAAATATTACACAAGATCATATGAATATCCATAAAACACTTGAAAACTATATAGATTGTAAATGTGAACTGTTTAAAAAGACAAAAAAAGATGGAGTTGCCATTTTAAATAGTGCAGATACTTATTACGAAAAGGTGAAATCTTGTTGTCACTGCCAAGTCTTAACTTATGGATTTCAAAAAAGTGATACTTTAAGAATTCATGATGTGATTGAGAAAAAAGATGGACTTTCTTTTAAAATGACATATAAAGAAGAGGACTATTTAATTGAAAGTAATTTACTGGGAAGCTTTAATGCGCTCAATCTTGCTGCTGCTATATTGGCTGCTCTTGTAAAAAAAGTGCCAATAGATGTTATTCAGCAAAAAATCAAACAGATGAAGCCGATTGAAGGACGCATGGAAAGTTTAGAGTTTGGGCAGTCCTATTCTATTTTTCTTGACTATGCTCATACCCCAGATGCTCTTTTAAAAGTGCTTCGTTACTTAAATCAAGTCAAAAAGGGAAGAGTGATAACCGTTACTGGAAGTGCTGGAGGGCGTGAAAAGGAAAAGAGACCTTTGATGGGAAAAACAGTATTAGAAAACTCTGACTTTGTCATCTTTACAATGGATGATCCAAGGGAAGAAGATGTGGACCATATTATTGATGATCTTGTTAAAGACGCGCATCAAACCAATTATATTCGTGTTCAAAATCGAAGTGAAGCCATTCAAAAAGCACTTGATATGGCACAAAATGAGGATATTGTTTTTATCGCAGGTAAAGGAAGAGACAATTATATGGCGATTGGTAAAGACTATGTTCCATATTGTGACTATGATGTGGTTCAAGAGTATTTTAAAAAGAAAGGAAGAAAATAATGGAAATTGAAAAACCGTTTCTAAATATACCAGAGGAACAAAAGGAGTCTTATATTCCTCGCATACTAGAACATATAGAGTATGCAACAGAAGAAATTAAACGGGGAGAAAAAGATATTTTTGGAAGAGCAAATGATTTAAAAAATGCTTGGGACTATCTAGAGTTTTCTAAAGAGACACCTCTTTGTGTTGATAAAATTATTCAATTAGGAAACCTTGTGAGTGAAAGTAATCCTTATATATCAAGGGGATATCGTCATATTGGAGAGATACTTTATGAGACAAATGTACCGATTTGTCCACCTTCTCAAATTCAGGATGCCATGAAGAGTCTTGTCGATAATTATCATAAAGATTCAAAAGAGTTAGATCCATTTGAAAGGGAAAGCAAATTTTTTCTTCAAATGATTCGAATTCACCCCTTTGAAGATGGAAATCGAAGAACAGCTTTTCTGCTTGTCAATCACCATCTTTTAGAAGAGGGATATGCTCCTGTTTATTTAGATGAAGATGCTTATGATACTTACTTGTCTTCTATTCATGATAATGATCTTGAAAAAATGACGCAGCTTTTTAAAGAACAATCTAGAAAAGAAGCATCTTGGATAATGGAAAATAATAACCAAAAGATAAGAAAGTAGAGATTGAAATGATGAACGAACAATTAATAAATAAAGTCGCAGAGGATTTAAAAATTACTTCAAAACAAGTTGAAGTTGTTTTATCCCTTTTAGAAGAGGGAAATACAATTCCTTTTATTGCAAGATATCGAAAAGAAAGAACGGGTGCTTTAACAGAAGAAGTTATTCGATCAATTGAACAGATATATACTTATCAGAAAAATTTATTGGAACGCAAAGAAGATGTGATTCGTCTTATCAATGAAAAAGGGCTTTTAACTGAAGAGCTAAAGAATTCTATTTTAAAAGCGGAGAAATTAGTTGAAGTAGAAGACTTATATCGTCCTTATAAAGAAAAGAAAAAGACGAAAGCAACAGAAGCCATTCAAAATGGGCTAGAGCCACTTGCTAAAAAAATCATGTCTTTTCCAGTATCAGGCAATTTAGATACATTAGTTGCGCCGTTTGTTCATGATAAAGTTAAAACCAAGGAAGATGCAATACAAGGTGCTTCATATATTATTGCTGAGTGGTTGAGTGACAATGCAAGTTATCGAAAATGGATTCGACGCTTTTTTTATCAAGAAGGGGAGTTTTGTTCTCAATTAAAGAAGAACTGCGAAGATGATGGAAAAGTATATGAGATGTATTATGACTATAAAGAAGCTGTAAAAAGTATTAAATCTCATCGAATTCTTGCCATTAATCGTGGTGAAAAAGAAGGCGTGTTATCTGTATCAATTCATATTGACAAAGACAAAGTTGTTGCTTATTTAGCTTCTAAGGTCATCAAGAACAAAGATTCTTTTGTTACTTCTATTGTTGAGGGTGCAATTTTAGATAGCTTAAAACGACTCATTCTTCCAAGTGTAGAAAGAGAAGTTCGGAGTGAGTTAAAAGAAAAAGCCGAAAATACAGCAATTGAAAACTTTTCTTCTAATTTGTATCACTTACTTCTAACACCACCAGTGAAAGGAAAAACAGTTTTAGGTCTCGATCCTGCTTTTCGTACAGGGTGCAAACTAGCAGTTCTTGATAAGACAGGAAAGGTTTTAGAAATTGCTGTAATCTATCCAACAGAGCCACGTCTTGAAATTGAAAAATCAAAGAAAATCGTTTTGGATTTAATTGATAAATATAATATTGAATTGATTGCAATTGGAAATGGAACAGCCTCTCGTGAGAGTGAAGCTTTTATTGCAAAGACGATTAAAGAAGCGAAAAGAAAAGTGGAATATGTTCTTGTCAGTGAAGCTGGAGCTTCTGTTTATTCAGCAAGTCCTCTTGCTATAAAAGAGTTTCCTGACTTAACGGTTGAAAAAAGAAGTGCTATTAGTATTGGTAGAAGAGTGCAAGATGCTCTATCTGAGCTTGTTAAAATTGAACCTAAAAGCATTGGAGTTGGTCTCTATCAACATGATGTTACATCTAAAAAGTTGGATGAGTCATTAAACTTCGTTGTAACAAAAGCCGTGAATCAAGTTGGAGTGAACGTAAACACAGCAAGTGCTGCTATTTTATCGTATGTTTCAGGACTAACTAAGAAAGTGATTTCTGAACTTTTAAAACAAAGGGATGAAAAAGGCAGATTTGAAAGCCGAAATGATTTACTCAAAATCAAAGGAATGACCCCTAAAATATATGAGCAATCTATTGGATTTTTGAGAATTTTAGATGGGGAAAATCCTCTTGATAAAACAGCCATTCATCCAGAAAGCTATGATAAAGTTAGAAAATTATTCCAACAACTCGGTGCCTCTTTAGATGAAATTGGTAAACCATCTATCCAAGAAAAAATTGCATCTTTAGATAAAAAGAAAGTTCTTGATACTTGTCAAATGGATAGTTTTACTTTAGAAGACATATTGTCTTCCCTTGAAAATCCGGGAAGAGATCCTCGTGATAATATGCCAAAACTCCTTTTAAAAAGCGATATTTTAAAGATTGAAGATTTAAAAATTGGCGATCAACTACAAGGGACAGTTAGAAATGTTGTGGATTTTGGTATTTTTATTGACATTGGATTAAAAAATGATGGTCTTGCGCATATTTCTAAGTTATCGAACTCTTACATTAAACACCCTAAAGAACTTTTTAAAATCGGGGATATTGTCACTTGTTATGTAGATGAAATAGCTTTAGATAAAAAGAAAGTTTCCTTAACACTTCTTCCTCGGTAATTTTCGCGATTTTTGACATAGAATGAAGAGAAGGAGGGATGGCTCATTTGACAGTTACAAGCTTTTTATGATAATATAGTAGTGTTCACTTTTGAAGGAGGAACTATGAATCAGAAAAGAAAGATAAGCTTAGTTTTATCCATCATTGGTATGCTGATGATTGGAAGTGCTTGTCTACTTGAATATGTTCATTTTGCTCAAGAACCTTTTGCTGAGACAAGACATCATGAAAAAGTAACATTAAAAGATATGATGGAATCTCGAAAAAAAGTGGAAGAGAGCAAAACGGATACGAATGAAGTCAATCAAACTGAAAAAGAAGTTGTTATACAAGAAGCTCTTGTGCTCAATAATCCAGTTGAGGTAGAAAAACAAGAGGAAAATAAAGTTGAAAATGAAGAAGTTCAAGATGTTTATTTAGAGTATCCACAAATTGTCTATGAAGATATGACTTTAGAACAATTGGGAGAAAAACTAAATCGTTCACTGAAGTCAACAGTGAGCGGCTATGGACCTTTATTTGCTAGTAAAGCGATTGAACTTGGAATTGATCCTTATCTTGCTGTTGCTATTATGCTTCATGAAACAGGTTGCAATAATGCAAAAGATGGATGTAGTTATAAAGTCCGTGCCTGCAATAATGTAGGGGGACAAAAAGGTGGACCTTCTTGTGATGGAGGCGAATATAAAGCTTATGCAACACTCGAAGAAGGCATTGTTGGTTTTATGGAGAATTTATATACAAACTATTATGCAAAAGGATTAACAACTACTGATACAATTGCTAGAAAGTATTTAGGTTATAGTGATACAAGTAAATGGATTCGCGCAGTGAATAATTATATTGAAATTATTCGTGCTGCTTAAAAATGTGCTTCGTGTGCTCATCAGCACATTTTTTTAATTTTTTAGGGCTGTCGAAAAATAAGCTCTTTTTTTAATCTTTAAACTGCCTCTTTATACATAAAGTAGATTAAGGAGGCAATTTCTATGAAGAAACACTCGGGCTTAACTGAAGAAATGGTAAAAAAATCAAGAGAACAGTATGGAAATAATGCTTTAGTTGCTTACTCTAAAGAGACATTTTTAAAAGCTTTATTTAGAAGCTTTGGAGATCCAATTATTCGCATTTTATTGATTGCCTTGGGGATAAAAACAGTATTTTTAATGCAGGACTTTGATTGGTTTGAAACGGTTGGAATTGTGATTGCGATTTTTTTGGCATCTTTTATTTCAACAATTTCAGAATATGGAAGTGAAAAAGCATTTGAAAAGTTGCAAGATGAATCTAGTAAAGTTCAAGTAAAAGTAATTAGAGAAGGAATTACTATGGAAATTCCTATTGAAGACGTTGTTGTTGGGGATCTTGTCCTTTTATCTTACGGAGATAAAATTCCTGCAGACGGTATTTTAGTGGATGGGAACTTAACAGTAGATGAGTCTTCTATTAATGGAGAGAGTAAAGAGTGTTATAAACAATCAGCTGTAGGATCATCCCATAATAAGAAAAATGAACTGCTAAGAGGAAGCGTCATTTATCAAGGCGAAGGCATCATGAAAGTTGAAAAGGTAGGGGTTCATACTTTTTATGGTCGTCTTGCTTTAGAACTTTCATCCACTCCACCAGAAAGCCCTTTGAAAGAACGATTAAGACAACTTGCAAAGACCATTAGTAAAATTGGTTATATGAGTGCTTTTCTTGTTGCTTTTTCCTATCTTTTCTCTAAAATTGTCATTGCAAATCACTTTGATAAGACATTGATTTTAGCTTCCATTTCAAATTTTCCTCTTTTATTTGGAAATATTTTATATGCTTTAACGCTGGCAGTTACAATTATTGTGGTCGCAGTCCCAGAAGGTTTACCGATGATGGTGACTTTAGTGTTATCTTCTAATATGAAGAGAATGCTTAAAAACAATGTATTGGTTAGAAGACTTGTTGGAATAGAAACAGCAGGTAGCTTAAACATTTTATTTACAGATAAAACAGGAACGCTGACGAAAGGAAACATGGAAGTTGAAAAAATTATCACTGGAAGTCTTCGAGAATACCCAAATGAAGAGAAGATAAGAAGTCATAAAGCATTCTTTGAAACCTTTAAAACCAGTATTTTTGAAAACAATAGTTGTCACTATGATAGTGAAAATCAAAAGTTAATTGGTGGTAATGGAACAGATCGTGCCCTTTTAAATTTTTTTCAAGAAAGAGATCTTCATCACTATGAAAAAATGCGAGAAGAAGCCTTTTCCAGTGTCAATAAGTATGCTCTTACGACGGTTAAAATGAACCATCACATCGTCACTTTTGTTAAAGGCGCTCCAGAAATTCTTCTTCCTAAGTGTCAAACTTATTTGAAAGAAGATGGTTCTATTGCTCCATTTAAGGCACATGTTCAATTTAAAAAAACGCTTGAGAAATTAGCAAGCTCTGGAAAAAGAGTTCTTGCAATCTGCTATAAAGAAGGACCGCTTCTTTCGCATCTTACTTTTTTAGGTTTAGCTGTTTTAAAGGATGAAGTTCGTCCAACTTCAAAAGACGCAGTTCAAGCAGTTAAAAATGCCGGAATACAAGTTGTTATGATAACAGGAGATAATGTTAAGACAGCAGCAGCCATCGCAGAAGAAGTCGGCATTTTAGAAAGCGAAAAAGATCTCATATTAACAAGTGAACAACTGAGCTGTATGAGTGATAATGCTATCAAAGAAATTTTGCCCAAAATAAAAGTGATTGCGCGCGCTTTACCAACCGATAAAAGTCGATTAGTTAGACTAAGTGAAGAGTTAGACTATGTTGTTGGGATGACCGGGGATGGTGTGAATGATGCACCCGCCCTAAAAAAGGCAGATGTTGGCTTTTCAATGGGAAGTGGAACCGAAGTAACAAAAGAAGCCAGCGATATTATTATTCTTGATAACAATTTTTTATCCATCGCTAAAGCCATTCTTTTTGGAAGAACAACTTTTAAGAGTATTCGCAAATTTATTATTTTTCAACTAACAATGAATTTATGTGCTATCTTTTTATCCATTGTGGGACCATTTGTTGGAATTGAAACACCCATTACAGTGATTCAAATGCTTTGGGTAAATATGGTGATGGATACTTTAGCAGGGCTCGCATTTGCCTATGAGCCACCTCTTTATGAATATATGCTTGAAAAACCTAAAAAAAGAGATGAAAAAATACTCAATCACTATATGTTAGGAGAAATACTATTTACAGGTTTTTATTCTGCCGTTCTTTGTCTTTGCTTTTTAAAATTTCCCATCTTTCATCAACTCTTTCGCCAAGATCCCACCGATAAATATTTCTTGACGGCGTTTTTTGGACTTTTTATCTTCATGGGAATTTTTAACAGTTTTAATGCTAGGAGTACACGACTTAACTTATTAGTTGGTATTTTAGAAAACCCGGTTTTTCTTCTTACGATTGCCTTTGTTGTTGTCATTCAAATTATTTTGATTTATTTTGGGGGCACTTTATTTAGAACAGCCGGCTTATCCCTTTATGAATTAGCTTCGATGCTTTTATTAGCTCTTTCTGTTATTCCAGTTGACTTTATCCGAAAATATTATTTAAGAAGAAAAGGGTATGAGAGTGGGGTCTAGTCTCGTTTCCTTGACAGAAAGCATAGAATATGATATAATGTG
>CANQHD010000029.1 GCA_947623625.1 uncultured Bacilli bacterium | reverse complement strand
ACAAAAGAAGCAATACAAAAACTCGTAAAAATAACGCCTAATACAGCAGTAGTAAAAATAGATGGAAAAGAAAAAACAGTTACGCTTGATGAAATTAATAAAGGAGATATAGTAGTAAGTAGAGCAGGAGAGAAAATAGCGGTAGATGGAGAAATATTAACAGGTAAAGCACACTTAGATGAATCATTTATTACAGGAGAAAGTAAACCAGTATCAAAAGAGGTTGGAAATAAAGTAATTGCAGGAAGTATGAATTATGATGGATATATTGAATATAAGGCAGAAAGAATCGGAAAAGAATCAACAATATCAGAAATTGTAAGATTAGTAATAGAAGCAAGTAATACTAAAGCACCTATTGCTAAAATAGCTGATAAAGTATCAGGATATTTTGTGCCTAGTGTAATTGCAATTGCAATAATTACTTTTTTTGTTTATTTACTAATTGGGCAAGGTTTTGCAGTAGCAATAACATCATTTGTTACAGTATTAGTAGTAGCATGCCCTTGTAGCTTAGGATTGGCAACTCCACTCGCTATTGTTGTAAGTGAAGGATTATGTGCAAGTAATGGAATATTAGTAAAAAAAAGTGAAATATTAGAAAATGCTCAAAAGGTTGATACAATCGTATTTGATAAAACTGGAACATTAACTTATGGAAAATTAAAAATTGCTGAAATATTAAATTATAGCAATATAAGTGATAAAGAATTATTGCAGTTAGTTGGTAGTATAGAAAGTAAATCAACTCATCCCATTGGAAAAGCATTTACAGATTATATAGATCAAAATAAATTAGAAATATTGAAAGTAGAAGAATTTGAAGATATTGCAGGTTATGGAATTGTTGGTAAGATACAAAACAAAAAAATTATTTTAGGGAATTCAAAAATACTTGATAAATATAACATAAAGAATAAACATTTGGAAGATGAAAAAAAATTAGCTGAAAGTGGAAACAGTATCATATATGCAGTAAAAGATAAAGAAATAATTGCACTTATCGGAGTAAATAAAAACAAAATACAAACTATTATGCTAACAGGAGATAATAAAGCACCTGCTGAAAAAATTGCGAGAGATATAGGAATAACAAAGGTTATTTCAAATGTAATACCATCAGAAAAAGCAAAAATAATAAAAGACTTAAAACAAAAAAATAGATATGTTATGATGTGTGGAGATGGAATAAATGACAGTCCAGCACTTGCTAGTTCTGACATAGGAGTTAGTGTAAATAGTGGAACTGATATTGCAATGGATTCATCAGATGTCATTTTAACAAAAAATGATTTAGGAAGCATTTTAAACTTAATTAAAATTAGTAAGAAAACAATTAGAAATATCAAACAAAATTTATTTTGGGCATTTTTTTATAATATTTTGATGATTCCTATTGCTATTGGATTACTAAGATCTATTGGAATTTCAATCAATCCAATGATAGCAAGTTTAGCAATGGTTTTTAGTAGTATTACTGTTATTTTAAATGCTTTGAGGTTAAAAAATGTAAAAATGTAATTGGTGCAATAAATTACAATTTGTATGAGTAAATTTTTTATAAAAATGTCAATTTTACCTAATATCTTTAAAATTACTTAAATATTGTTGTAAAATAAAAAAAAGAAAGGATATGAATAATTATGGATATAGATGCTAAGTTAACTTCACAATCATCATTAATAAGAGTACTCGATAATAATCAAGTATCATTAGAACTTAATAAGCCAATCAGCAGTGCCTCATTTAAATTAATTTTTGATGAGAAAGTATTTGAATATCTTAAAGGTTCAGTTGTTAGTTTACTTAAAACGAACAAAGTGGATGATTCTACTCCAGGTGAAATTATTTATGAAGGTAAAATTAATGGTGGTCAAGGCTCAAAAAAGATTGGTTTTACTTTTAAAGCCTTACAGGAATCAAAAACGACTACTTTTAAAGTAACCGATTTAGTTTTAGACAATGAACCAAGTGAGCAAGAAGTAGAATTAACCCTAAATACTTTACCATTTCAAATAACTGGTGCTGAAGCTGAAAAGGTAGTAGATGATACCAATTACGATGATAGTGAATAATGAAAAATGTATTCATTTTCTGACATTTTTTTTTAATATTTCAGTGTAGTTATGGAAACAACGCATATACCATGCGGTCTTTTATATGCACTATTAGTCATTCCACAAAAGTATTGGCACCAAGTTTTATTTCAAATGTACACAATTGCCATTTTCAAGTTCAATAACATGATTAATTTCACGATTTAAATAATCTGGATAATGGTGATTTTGGCATTAAAAGAACTAGCATACTTTCGCTACTTTTTACTATATAATGGTAAAAAATTATAAAAATGAAGGTTGGATGCTTCCTAAAAGAGAGATAAATGACTTACAGGAATTAATTGATATATGGAACACTATTAATTTAACTACAACTGAAAGAGTTTACGATTCTATCAATGTAGCAAAAAGCGATACGATTTATAGATGTGAAAATGTTTATAGAAGTACAGATTGTAGCGATTCAAAAAATATGATTTATTGTGATTCATGTGGAAACAGTGAATTTTTACTTGCATCTCAAAGATCTGGAACTTGTAATTTTTGTATAAGATGTGATGATTCAAAAGATTGTAGTAATAGTTATAGTGTTATCTGTTCAAATAAAATAAGTAACTCATTATTCATTCAAGATTGCTTTGACTTATATGAGTGCATGTTTTGTTCACATATAGCTTCTAAAAGATTTTGTATAGCAAATATGCCGTTTGATGAACAAGAGTATTATGAAATTAAAAAAGCAATTATTGAATGGATCTTGAATTCTTAAAATTTTGTTATAATAAGCATTACAAATTAATTTGAAAGGAGCAAATAAAACTGAAATGAGTAAGATAATTCAAATAAGTAAATTGTATGATAATTATAACGAAATGATCTTTGGTTATGTAGGAGTTGATATAGAGTCCAAAAAAAATAAGATATTATTCTTATTATAATTCTAATAATGAATATACTCCTAATACACTCTATGAATATAATCCAACTGAATTAAATACCGATAGTATTATTAACTGGCATATGTATCATTGTGATTATAAAAGACCAGAAATATCCCAAGAATTACCAAAAGATTTAACAAACTTAATTCATTCTTATATAAATAAACATATGATATATAACTTAAATCATAATTACACAATTGAAAATATCAACAATAATAAAAAAAATTTATCTATTCAATACGAACATGATTTTTCTTTATTAAGTAATCCTTCCTTTTCAGCATGTTATGTTCCTGTTGAAAACATTATTTTATTAACTACTGATGAAACAGAATGGAAAGAATTATCTCCTAAAGAAAAAAAGATTTTAAAAATATTTTGATACATGAAATAGGGCATATGAAAGCATCTTATTGGACAGTAGATGACATAAATAATTTATTGTATGTAAAAACAGGATTTTATCATACTCAATCTGAATTAGAGCCAATAGTTATGGAAACTGGTGATATTTTTTATAAAATTATTACTACACCTAATAAATGGGAACATCAAATTGAAAGGGCTCTAGAAGAAATAATAAATGATCTAGATTGCTCTTATGCTTTTCCAAAATTTTATGGTGTATATCCTAAATTTGGTGAAAAACTTAATGAGTTATGTGATAGAAAATTAACTTATGCTAGGTATAATAATGGTCTAGAACAATTATTTATTCGTTTACAATCTATAATTAATAGTAAAGATTTAGCTATTGAATTATTAGAAAATATTAAAGATAGTATATATGGATTCTATAATCGAGATGAGTCCCAAAATAAAGTAAATGAACTCATCAAAAAATACGAATTGGCAAAAAGAAAAAAATGTTAAATTTATTTTATGTATATAGAAACCAAAACAGTAGAATTAAAACAAGCTCTACTGTTATTTGCTTATAATAATTTTAGCAGCATATTCTGGTTTAAACTCGGTTGCCTTTAATTCTATTACTACATAACTTCTAACTTTTAAATTATAAAGCAATAAGTCGATATCATAATCTTCATTTTCTTATTTTCTAAAAACGATAGTTTAACTTTTTATTCTACATTTGAAACATTGATGACAATAAAGTGACAATTTCCTTTAAATAAATTGTTTTTTAAAGAAAAACACGATATAATTTGATTATATAAAGTAGGAGGGAAGTAAATGAATAACAATTTATCAAATATAAACACCTTTGAATTAGACAATTTAGACTTATCACCAGAACAAATTTTAAGTTACTGGACACCAGAAAGAAAAAAGAATGCGATTGCTATTGATACATTCTTTGAACCAGAACTTGGTCTTGCAGAAGAAGAAAATGCTGCAACCACAGAACCAAAACAAGCAGACTTAGCTAAAAGACCCTTTGAAGCAGGTGGAAAATTATTTTTTACCTTAGACAACAAAGACTTTGTTGGAAGTGCAAGTATCGTGGGGCAAAACAACATCCTTTTAACTGCGGCACATTGTGTCCAAGATAGTAAAACAGGAGACATTGCCGAAAACTTTCTTTTTTCTCGTTGTTATACGGGTGAGGAATCATCAGAAGATATTGCTTTTAAAAAAATCGTTTTAAAAGAGAATTGGGTAAAAGAAAAAAGCCGGAGATGGGATTATGCTTTTGCTATCCTTGCTTCAAACTCTAATGTTTCGAAACCACTTCAATATGCTATAAATATGGACTTAATAAACAAAACTGTAAATGCGTTTGGATATCCAGGTAATTTCTTTGAAGGTGCCCAAATGGTTTTCATCAATGGATCCGTAAGTAAATCAGGAAACAATTTATGGCGATTACCAGGTAATAGAATGCTTACAGGATGCTCAGGAGGTCCATGGGTTTTAGAAGACAATGAAACAGTAGTAGGTTTAAATGGAGCATCAACAACTTTAAAAATACCGAATGTTTTATTATCTCCAGTATTTGATTCTGAATTTGATAACCTATATCAGTATGCTGTATCTCTTGCAAAGGAGAGTGAATGAGATGAATTCCGTACGCTACTTTAAGCTTTTAAATGGAGGAGCTTTCGTTGCTCAAATCGTAATTGAATATCGTGAAAAACAAACGGATGACAAAGGAGACGTAAGTTATGAAGCCCAGTGGAAAACTTGGTTTACACCAGGGTATAGAGATATTTTACAATTTGCTGAAAGAACAGTCGATTTATTACATGATTCTCCAATTCCAGATGGTTCTCAAGTAAGAATAAATGTCTTCGTGGCTGCAGGAACAAGTGCACCAGCATCTGAACAGTTTGTATATGATAAAACCAGTGGCTCAATGGCTTGTTATAGTATCACAGGAACAACATTAAATAATGAACTATCTCTATTGTATTATCAGTAAAGAACTAAGAAGAAGTCAAAAGCTTCTTTTTTCTATATAGATTTTATAAAAATGCTGAAATAAAATTGCTATTTAATAAATATTCTAAGCATGATACTTGGATTCAGTGACGAATCTGTTCAAACTGAGAAAACTTGTCAAAAATTTTTTATGATATTATGTATTGTTAAGGATGTCTTGCATAAAGTAAAAAGGAACATTTAATATTTTCATGTTGAGTGTTGAAAATAAATGGAATCACCTAAATCCTTGCTGAGTTAGGTGAATTTCTTTTATATTAATACTACAAATTTATGCTTAGGAACAACCCTTTTATGTCTATCAACTATTTCATTTGCCTCAAAAAGAGAATAAAAACAAAAAAGATAAATAGGTAACTTATAGAAATGGAGAAATTATGAAAAAAGGTCTAAAAACTACTTTAATTGTTCTAGGAGTTTTGATAGGAATAATTGCACTTGATACTTTACAAGCTAAAATCTTTGATAATAGTCCACTATTAAAGATAAGAGATAATTTAGATGGAGGAAGCACTGATTATATGGATAAAGGATTGTTTGTAAATCATTATAAGTGTAATCAAGAAGAAATAACTACATTTAAAAACACAAAATATGCTTGTTCTTTTAGTGTTAAACCAAAAAAATTTGATTTCTATATATCAAAAGATGATAATCATGATACTATCAAATTTAACGATTACTTTACTGTTGCGGATAGAAAAATTTATTTAGCAAACAATATAAGAGAATTTTATGTGGTTGATGGGGAAACTATGATTTTAAAATCTTATATTTCAAATGCTAATCAAACTATGGATGATTCTATTAAGAAATTAACGGATAAATTGGATTATTTTGATATATTAAAAGATGGTGGTACTACAATATACAAGTCAAAAGATAAAGATATCACTATGATTACTTGTAAAACAATAGTAGGTAACAAAGATATTTATATTGGTAATTATTCTACTAATTATAAACAAAATATGTGTATATAGTATTTTGTAAAGCCTTAAAGTTATACAGGAACTAGAGTTGGAATTTGTTTTGGTATTACATTAGAGTTGCAACTCGTTGATATTAAAAAACTATACAAATAAAAAGAACGATAAATAATAAATTATAGGAGTGTGATATAGATGTTTGAAGTATTAAAAATTCTTGTACTAATAATTTGTGTAGTAGGAATTATCTATATAGTTTTAGTAAAAAATAAATACAAAAATGATAAAACATCTCTATCCAAAGAAAATATAATTAAATACTTTCAAGATAATAATATTACAAGTTTAGAAAAGGGAGTTAAACCCAAAGATTTGCCAAAAGAAATCGTTAAAAATCCTTATTTGTTAATGATGGTTCAAGATAAAACTTTAACTTTTCAAAAAGGAAAATATTATCTTAAATGGGATAAAGATTGTCAAAAAGAAAAAGACAATTCTAGAAGTTTATAATCTAGTCATTCTAATTTTTACATTCTTATTGTTCCACTTTTTTCACGAGCTTTACTGGTGATTTTTGTAAGAATAACATTTGCTATTTCATCTGGGGTCATATTTTTGGTATATATAATATCGGTTGCTAGTTCATAGTTACAAGGACTTTCAATGAAATGTTTATTTGCATTCAATCTATTCGGGGACATATTTTCTCTAGAGTCTATTCTTTCATTAATTATTCTAAGTGATTCATCTTTATTTTCACTAGGTAGTATCAATTCAATATTTTTAAATTGTTTTATAAGTCTCTGCATTTCATAAAACATTAGAGGATTTTCATATACCGAATGTCCTGCGCCAAAATCTATAATTGTTGGTTCTTGCATAGAAGTAAGAACACGACTTGTTAAATAAAATTCAAAATCTTTAAAATTATCAAAAAATCTACTATTTTGATAAAATTTTTGTAATTGTTCTCTATTATCTAAAGAAATTTGAGGCATACTAGTTATTTCACTAAGTTTTTGGGAAAGAGTAGATTTTCCTGTACCCATAGGACCAATTATTAAAATGGAGTTATCTAATATTTCTTGTTTAATTGGCGTATTAATAATTTGCTCGGCAAGCATTATTTTTCTTGAAAAATCGATGATTTCTTTTCCTATTTCAGCTATCGCCCTATGATCAGCAAAATATTGTTCTTTTGCTTGTTGTATTAATTCTATAGGTATGTCTTTAAATTGAGCAGATAATTCATCTATTATATATGATATTTTTTCTTCTTTAGTTTTATCTAAAAGAGATAACTTTTCCCTTAAACTGGGTAATAATTCAGGATAAATACTTGAAATAGAAATAACAATAGATTTTAAATATTGCTCTTTATCCGGATTTATTACTTGTTTAATCACAGCATTAGAAAATAAACTTATTAAATCTTCTTTTTTATATGGCTCTACATTCAAACCTAATTCAATCATTTTTTGATTAACTTTATCTATTAAATAAGGATGTAATAATATTATTCTTTCAAAAGACTTTTTAGTAATAGGATGATTATCTCTTTGATCTTGTTTTATTTGTTTATCAATTAAATCAGAATTATCTTGTGGTATTTCATTAGGTTTATTTGGATATGGATATAATTGAATTTTGCCTTCCATTGCAAGGCGCTTAATATTGTCATAAACATTTTCAATGACTTCTTCACCTTCAATATTCACTCCAACATCAGAAACGACTTCTCCTAAACCAGTGTGTATATCTTTAAATGTTGTATCATTTAAAGTATAAATGGATGAACTGTTGCTAAACATTGTGTTAAAAGCTTCAGGAATTCTTTCGACCAACTGCCATGGTTCATCTTTGCTATTTCTATATATAGCATAAGTGCAATCATCCCCACATCTTCCTGAAAAAATAATTGCTAATTCTTTATAGGGTGTAGCATAAACATAGTTTCCATGTGTTGATGGATGTGGTTCTAGTCTTGTCATTTTCTTTTCTGAACTTCCGTGATATAATTTTCCCATTTTTTACCTCTCATTTCATAACTACTAATAAATTATATTATACAATAAGAATTTTTTCTATGCTTGAAATAATACTTAATGGATATAATTTATTTAGGTGTTTTATTAAAAAAAACATACCATTGAAGACTTTTTACTTAAACTAGGAAATAAAGCTTCAACAGTTTTTTGAAGAAATTCTTTGTGTAGCAATTTTTTTTCTGAAGCATACAATAATAAATAGGGATAGCAAAATTCATATTGATAAAAAATTTTATCATTTTTCATAATAAGAAAAACTTTCATAACTTGTGCAAGAGCATATAAAATATGAAAGGAGTTCGCGATGAAAAGTACAAAAAATATTATTATTTTAGCATTACTACTTGCCATTGTAGTTATGTCTGTTGGCTATGCCACTTTCGCAAGCCAATTAAAATTAAATGGCACAAGTGAAATTGTTGGACAGTGGGATGTAAAAATAACAGCTATTGATGTAGAAAATACAAGTGATGGTTGTGATCCTGGAAATCCTACTTTTACAAACACCAGTGCAACATTTGCAGCAAAATTTTTAAAGCCGGGAGATACAATTACTTATAAAATTACCATTCAGAACGCAGGGACGATTGATGCAAAACTTGAAAATGTTCTTTTTACAGCAGATGAAGAAAATGGATCTCCTGCGATTCATTATGAAACATCAGAATTAGAAGCTACTTTAAAGAAGGGGGCTACTACGACTTTTACCGTGACAGTAACTTATGATAAAGCTGTCGAAGAAGTGCCTTCCGTTAAAACAAAAACAATTACAGGAATTGTTGAGTATGTTCAACAATAAAAATGAAGAAAAACAAAATAGAAGTCAAAGCAATTATCCTCATTTTTCTAAGTTTAATAATCCCTCTTTTTGTTATGGCAGATGCTTATGCTATATTATCTAAAAAATTAACAATAAAGGGAAGTATAGAAATTGCTGAAAAGAGTAAAAATGAGGAGGATAAGAGAAAAATTTGTTTAGCATCTCTTTCTTTTCAAAAGAAAGAAAGTTGGAATAACACTTTTGTCTATATTGTTACTATTCAAAATAACTCTCATCAAGAATATCAGCATTGGCAACTAAAAATGTATGACACAGGATACGTTACTTTTCCAAATTTCTCTGGTGAAGAAACAAATGATGGTTGGGTTTTAAATAATAGTAATTTAAATATGGTTATTGAAGAAGAGTCAAACATTCAAATCGAAATAACATTTGATGTGAAAACTAATTTAGAAAATGGTTTTACTTCAAGTGAATATGCAGAGTATTATGTCAATCATTTTATTATTTTATCAGAATGCGATAATGCTACGCTAAATAACTTCATCCAAAAAAATGGAAACGCAACTCTTACTATAAGACAATTTGAAGAAGAAGTAACTACCTTTACATTAAAAGAAAATAAAAATTATAATCCTACAAGAAAACAAGAGAAGCAATATATATTAACGATTCAAAATTTAACGAATAAAGATTACTTATCTCTTCGATTTAATCTCTATTTTGGATTGGGCAGTTTTATTCGTATTTCTCCAAACCAAAAAGTGACGGTTCATCAAGAAAATGTTACTGTAGAAACACTCAATGGTTTCTCTATTTTAAAAAATCAATCTTTCAGTATGAATATAACTTTAATTGTACCAGATGAGTTGTTTGTTCCAGATATAGTTATTTTGGCTTTACCTAGTCAGGAATAAAGATGAAATTGAGTCATTTACAAAAATTAAAAATCATCCTCGTTCTTTATTTAATCAGTCATATTTATTTACAACTTTGTTACCCAAATCTTTATCAAAACATAATTCATCCGATTTTTTGGATCCTTATTTTAATAGATTTAGTTTCTTATAAAAAACATCATTCTATTCATCTATATAAGCCTAAAAAAAAGATAATATATGTTCTTTATCTTACATTAATATTTATTCTTCTTTATTTTTGCTTAGGATTTTTTATAGGTTTTTCAATCAATCCTTATCAGCATACATTCCTCAAAATAGTCCAAAACTTTTATATTCAAGTCATACCAATTATAGGCTTAGAAGTTGTAAGATGTTTCTTTTTATTACGATATAAAGATAAAAAAAGTTTTCCAGTCCTAATGACTATTCTCTTTTTTCTCCTTGAAATAAATTATTTTATACTTTTTCAAAAAATTCCATCCAAAGAAGCATTTTTTAAATATTTATGCTCAAGTATTATTCCGTTGTTAGGAGCGCAATTTTTATTTACTTATATTACTTTAAAATCAAAATATCCAATTGTTTTGGCTTTTAGAATAATGGATAATTTAGTCATTTTATTGGCACCTATTCTGCCTTCAGTTGATTGGTTTATCTCTGGTAGTTTAGGGCTGATAAAAATAACAATCATTTATCTTTTATTCAAATATCAATATACAAAAGATCAACATGTGAAGAAAATCCACAAGAAAAATTCTTTTGTCATGATAAGTTATGCATTTGCATTAGTTTTTGCCACTTTTTTAGTTAGTTTCATGCTGGGATTTTTTCAATATGAACCTATTGTTATCCTCTCCAATAGTATGTATCCAATATATGAACGTGGAGATATTGTTATTTTTGAAAAGCTTAGTCCAAAACAACGAAGTCATCTCTCAATCGGTAAAATCATTATTTACGAATTGAAAAATCAGTATATCGCGCATAGAATTGTTTCAGTTATGAACCATGAAAATAATGTATCTTACGTAACCAAAGGAGATAACAATAATGTAGAGGATTTTTATTTAGTTGATTCTAAAAATATTCAAGGTATCTATAAGTTTTCAATACCTTTTATAGGATTTCCTTCCGTTTGGTTAAATGAATATTTCCATGGTGAGGATACAAAAGTTGGAATAAAGTAGGTATTTGTATGCAGCGAAAAAAACTAAAGAGATGTTTAATAGGGTTCGGTTGTTTCTTTCTTTTAGTGGGAAGTGTCATTCTTTTTTGGGTTTATCCAGGAGAAAAAAAGCCATCCTCTTCTTATTCTTATGAAGTTCAAAGAAAAAGTACGAGTATAGTTCATTTAAAAGAAAATCCATTTTATGAAAAGAGAATCGATCAAGCAGAGAAGTATTTTGCAGCGAATGCGATTGATTATTATGATATTTCATTTAGTTATCAACTTCATTCCATAAAGAAGACAACATTTAACTATAAGACAAAATTAAAAGCAACATTATTAGGAAATATTGATGAAAATACACATCAAGAAAAAGAAGTATGGAAGAGGACCTTTTTACTTCATGAGATGTCTTCTCAAATTTCAAGTAAAGATAGCTTCGAGTTGAAAGAGCAAACTTTTATTGACTATTCTTATTATCAACAACTTGTAGAATCTTTCGAACAGACATATTCCCTTACAATGAATACGACTTTAAAAATTGATTTTGAAATTGAGTGGACAGATAAAGATAAAAATAAAACTTATCAAGATGTAGTGACAGTTACAATACCAATTACAGATGATATTACGAGTGTTTTAAAAGATTACAAAGAACATTCTAAATTAGGAAAGATAACTGTCAAAAATAAAGATAAAATTCTTTTATTACTTGGAGAGAGTTTCTGTCTTCTTGGAGTCATTTTCCTTTTCTTACAATTTTTCTTCAAAAGACGTCCAACTCCTGTTCAAATATACCAAAAAACACTTCGTAATACTTTTAGGGAATATAAAGATATATTAGTCGTTATTTCACAAAGACCGGATATCTCAGAGCTTAAAGTCATCTTCCTTTCAAATTTAAGTGATTTAGTTCATATCGCAGTTCAAGAAAATAAAATGATTTTATATTATGAGATTTTAGACAAACAAGAAAGCTATTTTTATCTCATCATTGAAAATTATGCTTATATATATCACTTATTTTGCAGATAATATTCAAGAAAAAGTAACTATTAATTTGTAGTTGCTTTTTTTGCTGGTTCAGTATTTATTATAGAAGAAAAAATACGATAGAAAGGTTAAAAATTCTAGATAAACATGTTATGATATTCATAGAAGTCATAAATATTCATTAAGACTTCTTAAAAAAAAGATTCATTTTTCATCTTGTTGAATAATGCAATTTATAGAAAGGAATAAATCATTATAAAACTATTTTGAAGTATTTTATAATGATTGAGATAAAATTTTAAGTATGGAGAAGTATCAAGAAATAGAAAGAAGTATTATAAAAAAATATCGAAAAGATATTTGGAGATGTTTTGTCAAAGCTGTAAAAGATTATCAGTTGATCGAAGAAAATGATGAGATTATGGTTTGCATCTCAGGAGGCAAAGATTCGTTTTTACTTGCAAAATGTATTCAAGAATTAAAGCGGCATGGGAAAGTGAACTTTAATGCACATTATGTCGTTATGAATCCAGGCTATAGTGCTTATCACAGAAAACAAATCGAAGAAAATGCCCAGCTTTTAAATATTCCTATTGAAATTTTTGAAAGTGATATTTTCTCATCCGTTGAAAAAATTGATAGTAAGGGTGCATGTTATTTATGTGCTCGAATGAGAAGAGGCTGTCTTTATAGTTATGCTAAAAAGTTAGGTTGTAATAAAATTGCTTTAGGACATCACTTGAATGATGTCATAGAGACCACGCTTCTTTCTATGTTTTATGCCTCTGAGTTAAAAACCATGATGCCAAAACTTCATAGCGATCATTTTGAAGGAATGGAGTTGATTCGACCACTTTATTTTGTAAAAGAAGAAAACATTATTGCATGGGCTAAGAGCAATGGATTATCTTTTATTAATTGTGCCTGTAAATTTACACAAGAAGTAGCGTCTAGTAAAGAACAATTGAGTAAGCGAAAAGAAATTAAAAAGATCATCGCATCTTTACAAAAAGAAATTCCTCAAGTAGATGATCATATTATGAAAGCAATTGATAATGTGAATTTGGACTGTATTTTAGGAGTGAAAAAAAATCAGGAATACCACAGTTTTTTAGAAACGTATGACATAAATAAGTAAGAGCGGAACTTACTTTTTTTGTGTTATCTTTTCTTTGTTGTCATAAAGTGTAGTGATGGTGATGATATGGAAAAGAAAAAAATTATCTATTTATTTAGTGGAGTAGTCATTTCTATTTTTTCATTAATAACAATTTATCAAATTCATGCAAGTAGAGTAGAATTTGAAAAAGACGCCACCAATACACTTCTTGGAACTGTTCTTTCGTTTAAAGAAGATCAACTAACTGTTCAAGATGCATCGAATAATATTTATACCTTTCCAGTGAATGATGCTCATATTGATCTTGGAAATGATCTTTTTATTGAATATACAGGTATTTTAGACCCAACACGTCCTTTACAAGAAGTAAGAGTGATATCCTATCAAGAAATGCCAGTATCCAATGATGAAGATGGCATTCCACTTTCTTTTCAAGATGAAGGAATATTTAAAGATTTTTATATTTTAGCAAATAATCAGTTAAAAAAGATGACACTGGATGAAAAAATAGGGCAGCTTTTATTAGTAAGATATCCAAGTAATGAAGAAGAAGTGAATACTTTACTTCATCCAATAAAAGTAGGTGGTTTTGTCTTTTATGAAAAGAACTTTCAAAATAAGAGTGAAGATGAAGTTAAAAAGATGATTTCAAAACTTCAAGATAATGCCGATATTCCTCTTTTAACGGCAGTGGACGAGGAAGGAGGTAGAGTTGTAAGAGCAAGCAGTAATCCTTCCTTAAGAGATGAAAAGTTTAAATCTTCACATGAGCTTTATGAAGAGGGTGGATTGGATGCGATAAGAAAAGATACGATTTTAAAAAGTGCCTTTCTTTCAAATTTAGGGTTGAATGTGAACTTAGCTCCTGTTGTTGATGTCTCTTTAAGTGAAGATGATTACATGTATGAGCGCTCTTTGCAAAAAGATACTTCGCTGACAAGTGACTATGCCAAAACCGTTATTCAAAGTGGAAAAGGCTTAGGAGTTTCTTATGTTTTAAAGCACTTTCCAGGCTACGGAAATAACAAAGATACCCATACTGAAAGTGTGATGGATGAAAGAAGTTTGTCTGATATTCAAAAAAATGATTTGCCTCCTTTCCTAGCAGGTATTGAACAAGGGGCTGAAGCTGTTTTAGTAAGCCATAATACAGTTGTCAATATTGATGAAGAAAATCCAGCTTCTTTATCGAGCTCAGTTCACAATTTATTAAGAAATGACTTACATTTTACAGGGATTATTATGACGGATGATTTAGCGATGGGAGCAACTTCTAAGATTGAAAATGTGTATCAAAAAGCACTTCTTGCAGGCAATGATATTTTGATGATTTCAGATTATGAGGAAGGATTTAATGCGATTAAGCAAGCAGTGACTTCGAAAACCATTAGTGAATCTTTGATTGATAAATTGGCATTTCGAGTGCTTGCTTGGAAGTATTATAAGGGATTGATGTTTGAAAAACATAAATAATCGTGGTTAAAAAAGTTCTATTTGCTTCTTAAAATAATGATAAGGTGACTTCTCAAAGTAACGGAAACTGATAGAGATAAGGAAATCAATTCTAAGAGTAAAGGAAATTAAAAATCGGCA
>CANQHD010000028.1 GCA_947623625.1 uncultured Bacilli bacterium | reverse complement strand
TTCCTCCTAAGGTAAATGCATCCGGCGTGTACCATTCTGAGGGAGAGTCACCTGAATAAGTCGCTGTTCCTTCCTCTTTTGTGTTTTTGTCTATAAAATGAACATCAATCTCTCCTGGTGTTGTGGCAACAGTTGATCCTTTTCCATATTGTCCTTGAATAGTGTAACTGTATCTTGGTATCCACACATACATTTGTAAGATATGGTCCATATCAACTATTGTCCCTGCAGCTGCTTTTTGATACGTAGTATAAGTTTCTGGTGTTACTATAACGGCATTTGCCCAATTCTGCTTCGTATAATCATACCATTTTTTTGCTGTTTTAACATCTGCTTTTTCCCAACTCGTTTTTTGTTCATTATAAACAACTGGAATGAGGGTATTTCCTAACTCTGGTACGTTCGCTCCACTTTCATCTGGTGTCGGTTCAACTATATCTTCACTATTTGGAACTTGAGTCGCTTTAAGAGATAATTTTCCATAGAAAACTGCTTGATCGATATCTTCTTTAATGGCGTCTTTGTTAATCCAAATCTTTAAAGTGTATTCGATTTTTTGTCCTTTTTTTAATGTTCCCTCGTCAATTTTTCGATCTGTTGTTAAAGTCTCTGTCTTATCAAGACCTACTCTTTTTAATTCATAGCGAATATCTTTTTCTTCAAGATACTTGCATCCCTCACAATCTGCATGTTTTTCTTCATTATCAGCAAGTCTTATTTCATATGTGACATCCATTAGACTTCTGTTTTCAATATAAAACTTGAACTCTTCTCCTTGTTTTCCAATTCTATCTGGTACTGGGATTTGATTTGTTAATTCTAGCTTTTCGCTTTCTTCAACAAGAACAACATTTGCGGCTCCTAATGAGACCTTAACGCTTTTTTCGGCTTTTAAGACAAGACGCATCCATGCGTAAGAAACTCCTATTATTAAAAGAATTCCTATTATAATAAATGTTCCTATTACTTTTTTATTTTTCTTTGTTCTTTTTTCATCCATCATACATTTTCCTTACCTTTTATACCACTTTTATTTATAGATTACTCATATTTTTCTATTTTAATCATTTGTTACCTTAAAATTTTTATTCTGACTTTTCGATAGCCAATTTTCGACTATTCTTTACTAAATTATAGGCGAGATTCGGCTATATGTCAATAATCGAAATTTTATGCTATAAAATCATATTTGAGGTGTTTATGAAAACAAGAATTAAAGATTTAAGAGAAGATAAAGACTTATTACAAAAAGATATTGGTAAACTTCTAGATATGTCTCAAAGAGGTTATTCTCACTATGAAAATGATAAAAATATTCCCAATGAAGTTTTGATCAAACTCGCTTTATTTTACAATACAAGTACAGATTATATATTAGGTCTTACAGATGAGAAAAGACCTTATCCAAGAAAAAGAGATGAATAATCTTCTTTTTTTATAAAAAAAAGATTTTCATATTTTACTACTACTCATCTTTTTCTTCTTTTTGTTTAAAAATAGACTCTACAAAAATCATGTTTTTCTTTTGTAGTCAGGCACACACGCGGAACGAGATATTGCTGTTCGTGTTACCATTGTCTCTGTTAAAGTAGAAAACACCTGCGTTCGTTGTATTGGTATAGCCACCACCACGGTTCATCCATGGGTTGGACGAATTGACCATGGCACTGTTATCACCGTTTTTCGTCTATTCTTATTTAATATACTACATCTCACCAATATATTCTAGTAATTTAAGAAATAATTTCATATATTCATGAGAGAGACCTTGTCGCTTTAACTTACGTATAGCAATTCTTTTTTTGGTAATTGTATTATCACTAAACATAATGGATGCGATATTCTCTTTTAAATAAGTATTGATCTGTAAGTCCATTAAGATATTATTAATATCTTCATTCATAACACGAACAGCATCAATTTCAATGTCTTTTCCTTTACAATTGATTGTAACTTGTCCGATGGTTGGGACATTTGAGAGCTCAACAACAAAATCATTATCTTCAACATAAGAATTCACTTCTAATTTTAAATCTTGAAAGTATGCATCTACATTATCTGCTTGCTTCGTATTTCGAAAACGAATACGATAATTTCTTTTTTCTGGAGCAATTCCACTCTTTCCTTCTTTCGAGCGAATAATTAAAGTATAGTTATTCTGTAAGTAATTATAATCAAAATCTGTTTTTAGATAAAATCCCTCGTTATATAAGGATGTGAGTCCATCATCTTCATAGAGTGTATAAATATTTGAAACACCTGGAAAGATATGAATTTCTAAGTCTGTTGGGAGTCCTACGTTGTTGCGATCGCTTTTATTGGAAAGAGGAATGATAGCACCACTTTTTGCAAAGACAGGGTATTCATCTTCTGTATAGAATGAAAGGTATTTTCGATTTCCTAAGAATTTTTTTCCGGTATTAAACTCATACCAAGTGCCTTCTGGGATAAAGAAGCGCTGTATGGTTCGGTTCATAGTGACATCTTTTTTGGATAAAATTGGGCAGATGAGAAGTGAGCTTCCTAAGAAATATTGATTTTTATAGTCATTATCATCATATACCCAAGGATAGCGATAAAAGAATGGTTCTACAAGCACTTTTCCTTCTTTGTGATATTGGTATGCTTCTGTATAAAGATATGGGATTAAGCGATGTCTTAGGCGCATATAATCACTGACAATCATTTCGGTTTTAATGTCCCAAATCCAAGGTTCTTTTTTATAGTACCTTCCTCTTGCTCCATGAATTCTAAAAATAGGACTAAAGCAGCCGAGTTCTACAGATCTGATATAAAGCTCACTCTCTTCCACTCCTCCATGATTTCCACCAATATCATGACTCCAGAAAGAAACACCAATATTGGCAGCATTCAAATTAGAGAAAGCGACATCTTTTAGGTTTTGCCAAGAAATTTCTCCACTTCCAGCATAAAGAATTGGATATAAGTGTCCAGCATAAATACCATTTCTTGATAAGTGTAGACTTCTCTTTGCCGGATTTCTTCCAGAATCTAAATACATCATTCGATTGTAATAACTGAGTTTATAAGGGTTATCTTCTGCACGATAGTCACTCCAGAAAAAGTCCACGCCAAGAGATTCTAAGGGGTGCAAAAAAAGTTTAAAATAAACATCCAGCAACTTAGGATTTAACGGATCAAAGACAATAATTTTGTTGTTACTAATTCCTAAATATTGACAAGCTTGACTATAATAGCTTTCATGCGGGTAAAATCCTCCTGTTGGGTCGACTCTGAGTCCCAGTCGAATATTTTTCTCATGAAGCTTATAAATGGTCTGTTCTGGATTTGAGAACAACTCCTGATTGAAAGTAAATCCTGTTCTTAAGTCTTTTTGATTGGAAATATTTCTATAATGCCAATCTTTATCGAGTAAAATAATCGAAATAGGAATTTTTCTTCGCTCAAAGTTATTCGCAAGGATGAGTAAAGATTTTTCATCATAAGCTTGATTTTTACACCACCAATTACCAAAGGCATATCGTGGTAGTAGTGGTGGGTACCCGGTTAGTTTAAAATAGTCCTGTAAGGCACCTTTAAAGTCTTGATAATACAAAAAGACATAAATATCTATTCCAGGGCTTGCACGATTTAGAAGGGTTCCATCCGATGCATAAAGAAGAGAGTTACTATCGTTAAAAGAAGCAAAACCATCTAATGAGTAAATTCCTCTTTGATTTTGTTTGGTTGTTGGAACATCGACCGAGATCATATTCCCTAAAAAATTCTTTGCTTCAGGATGCCCATAATACCAATCACGTGTATTTTCTCCTTCTTTGGTAAAGAGTGTAATTTTAAGGTTTTTCATCGGATCCACTTTACTCCCAATAAAGGGTGCTTCTTTTACATAAGTGAGTTGAAAATATTTGGTTGTAATTTCTAGAAATTTTGGATCTTGTTTGACTTGAAATTCTGGATAACCTAAATAACGATTTTTAACCATTTGTGTTGGTTCATCTACAAACTGTCCTTTTTCATTATATTCAAGACGAACAAGACGTTCTGTTAAGACGGTGATTCGATAAAATTGCCCTTTAAAAACACATTTTTGATCAGGAGTTCCTTTGGCTAGATCAACTTCAAATTGTTTTCCTAGTGGATACATTCTTCTTCACCCTCCCTATTCTTAGCTAATAATAGAATAGCACAAAACAAAAAAGAAGAAAAGTTTTTTTGTTTTCTACTCCGTATCTAAAAATTCAATATAATACTCATCGTAAGTAATGTTATTATCGTGAATATACTTTGCAATCTTTTTCCCAACATAACGGTAATGCCATGCTTCACATTTATATCCTGTAATTTCTTCTTTTGATTTGGGATACCTGAGAATAAATCCATATAAATAGGCATTCTCCATCAACCAGTCATATTCATCGCTTTCTAAAAATACATCTGTATCTGCACTGGCTATATCAATAGACATTCCTGTTTGATGTTCTGAAAATCCTGCTTTAGCCACATAATTATCCACGTATTTTTGTCCATAAATATCTAAATATGTTGCTGTAATCTCTTCTTGATCTTGATAACTTCGATAACCGGAATTAATAAGAAGATGACGATCCTCTTTTTCTGCTGCTTCCTTCATGAGTTTAAACGCTGTTAAAACTTTAGAGACAACTTGAATCTTATCCCCTTTTGTTTTTACTAAATCAGCTGGTACATTTTTTAAATTTTTAGGGACATATTCACTGGTGAGTTGGCGATGTTTATTGACAAGAACATTTTCATTGAAATCACTGATTTCTAAATAGTCTGTATAGTCTTCTTTATCAAAGTCCATATTGACTCTTAAAACCGTTGTTTCAGCGTCTTCTCTTTCTTTATCATAATAGTCGACATAGCGATCATAGTTTTTTAACTTTGCATAGGAAACAGAGAAAAACTGTTCTAAGTATTTTACTTTTTTTCTTTTTGCAAAGTTTGTCACATCGAGATCATTTCCATGTTCTAGTATCATTGAAATTTCACTTGGTTTATATTTTTTGCTTGTCAAAGTATTAATATTTTGAATTAAATGCTTTTGATTTTGATATTTGACTTTTTGATAAACAGATAAGTTCTCATCTTTATAAGAAGCACTTTCAAAAGCAGCATTGACTGTTTTGTTCTCTTTAATTTCTTTAACTTCTCCTACTTTCCATTTTTTGAAAATATTTGAAATTGCTGCATCTGTATAACCCAATTGTTTTAAAGCTGTTTTTTCTTGGTGATAGAAAACAAAAATCGCAATGACGGCTGCTATTAAAATACCAACTATTTTAATTGTTTTAATGACACTCGGTTTTAATTTCAAAGTTTTTTTCAAACTACCACATCCTTGATTATTTTCATTATAACATAAAAGTGAGGTTTATGTTATACTAAAACGCGAGGTGAAACTTGTATGGAGAATCCTTTTCCTTATAGTAATGACAATAAAAGGTATCATACTCTTTCTTATTATTATCGTACAAAATTCAATGAAAAAATTGCGAAAGTCAGTTTAAATGCGAATTTTTCTTGTCCCAATTTAGATGGTACGAAAGGATATGGTGGATGTATCTATTGTTCTAAAAGTGGAAGTGGTGACTTTGCTGGGAATAAAAATGAACCTCTTCTTGTTCAATACCAAAAGATTAAGAGTCAAATGCAAAAGAAATGGGCTGATGCCAAGTGGATTGCATACTTTCAAGCAAGAAGCAATACTTATGCACCTGTCTCTATTTTAAAAGAGAAATTTGAGCCTTTCCTAGGTCTCGATGAAGTGATTGGTCTATCTATTGCAACAAGACCAGATACGATTAGTGATGAGTGTCTTTCTTATTTAGATGAATTAAACAAAAGAACTTTTCTCACGGTTGAGATTGGGTTACAAACAATTCATGATAGGACGGCAAAACTAATTCATCGTTGTTCTACTTTAGATGAATTCGAGGAGACTTTAAAAAAGCTAAGAGAAAAAAAGATAAATGTTGTTGTTCACATTATCAATGGTCTTCCATATGAGACAAAACAAGAGATGATTGAGACTGTTCAATATTTGAATAAGTTAGATATTCAAGGGATTAAAATTCATATGCTTCATATCTTAAAAGATACGCCTCTTGCAAAGTTATATGAAAAAGAAAAATTTAAGGTGTTATCTAAAAGCGAATACATTGATATTGTCATTGATCAGCTTGAGAATCTACGTCCAGAAATTGTCATTCATAGAATTACAGGAGATCCAGATAAAGATGAACTTATCGCCCCCTCTTGGCTTCTTAAGAAGTTTTGTGTTTTAAATGATATTGATAAAGAAATGGTCAAAAGAAATTCTTATCAAGGAAAAAAGTTATCTTCTTAAAATTGAGATAACTTTATTTTTTACTTTGATATTTTTCTAAGAATTCTTCTCGATATTCTAAGATTCGATCTTCTTTAATCGCATTTCTCATCTGTTCCATCATTCGAACTAGAAAGCGAATATTGTGAATAGAAAGAAGTCTTCCTCCTAACATTTCATCCGTTGTAATTAAGTGCCTTAAATAAGCTTTTGTATAGTTTTTACAGGTATAACAATCACAGTCTTCTTCTAAGGGTGTAAAGTCTTCTTTGTACTTTGCATTATGAAAGTTAATTTTTCCATTCTTTGTAAAGGCTTGTCCATGACGAGCAATCCTAGTTGGCAAGACACAATCAAAAATATCAACACCCCGGATGACGCCTTCAATCAAGTCGATGGGATCCCCAATTCCCATTAAATATCGCGCCTTGTCTTCTGGTAAGTAAGGAATAGAATAGTCAATGGCTTTATACATGTCTTCTTTACTTTCCCCATCATTTGCAACGCCACCAATGCTATAACCATCAAAATCCATTTTGACTGTTTCAACTGCTGAATATTTTCTTAAATCTTCATAAGCACCACCTTGAACAATTCCAAAGAGAGCTTGATTGGGATTGTTGTGGACTTGTTTTCCTCGCTCTGCCCAACGAAGGGTTCTCTCTACACTATTTTTTAAATAGGCATAGCTTGCACTTGCTGGAGGACATTCATCAAAACTCATTGCAATATCACTATCTAAATCATTTTGAATTTGGATAGATTTTTCAGCTGTTAAGAAAAGACTATTTCCATCAATGTGACTTTTAAAATGAACCCCTTCCTCTTCTATATCTTTTTCTTTATTTTTAGCAAGTGAAAAAACTTGAAATCCACCACTATCTGTTAAAATAGGTCCATTATAATGCATAAATGCATGCAGTCCCCCTGCTTTTTTAACAATTTCAGATCCAGGTCTTAACCATAAGTGATAGGTATTTGCAAGAATAATGCCACAATTCATCTCTTTTAATTCTTCAGGAGTAAGAGACTTTACTGTTGCTTTAGTCCCAACGGGCATAAACATAGGTGTTTCATAAGTTCCATAATTTGTGTGAATTTTTCCATATCTTGCTTTTGTATTTTTTTCTTGTTTTAAAAGTTCATATTTCATTTTCATTGCTACACACCTCATTTGCTTTTTAGATTATACCGAAAAGCAGAAAAAAAGACAAGATTTCTTTTGTCCTTTATTTTTGCTTAAATACTTTTTGTTGAGCAATTTGTGGTGCATTGCAAACTTCCATGATATAGAAAGGATCCATTTTACCACTTTCACCTTGAATCGTTACTTTATCTTTTGCTTTTCTACCGATTAAGGTACCTTTTTTTAATTTAGCATATTCAACGTAGTGATCTCTTGTCTCAGTTGTAAAAGCGCATTCAATCACTTCATGTGTTCTCTCAACAAACTTTCCGTCTTTCATGCCAAACCCAGTTATTTTGCTTCCAAGTCCTACTTGATCTCCATTGCTTTTTAAATCAAAAGGATCTTGAACTTTTATATCTCCTTTTTTAATGCAGGCTGCTAGTTTTAAAATATAACGACTATAATCACTTTCATAACTACTTGCACAAACTTTTTCTAATTCTCGATCAAAGAGCATTTTTTGTGAAGCAGTCATTGTTGGATGCTTTTTAAAAATATAGTTTTCATGTCGTTGATTAAAAGCTTTCATTCCATTTCCAACGAATGAGTAGTTTGCACTTAAAGGGAATAATAGTCCTTTTTTTGGAATACCAAACTGAGCAACTCTTACTGTTTTTCTATCACTTAATACAAAGGATTCTCCTAATTGAGCACGATATGCGAAAAATCCAAGAGGTTGACGAATACTTAAGAAACCGTTCATTCTCTCATTTGCATATTGATTTGGAACGAGTTCATATTCTTTTCTTAAACGTTCATTTGGCTTAATAAGCTCTAAAAGAACAGATTCTCCTAATTCTGGATGAATAGATTTTCTCGGAACGATAATTTTCTTTTTTAATACAAATGGAAATACTTCTAATCTATGAACAATCGCTCCACCTGTATAACCATAACGGTTATTTTCTTCCATTTTCTCTTCATAATAAGCTCTTAAAAATTTTGCTTGGTGTGGTGTAAGCCCATTTAAGCGTTCCATTTCTTTTTTATCTTCTTCACTATTACGAGATAAAGACGCATAATAGTCTAAGAATAAATTTGGTGATGAACTCTCTAAAGAAGGCATTTGTCTATATTGTAAATTTTGTGAAGGAGAAATGGATAAATCTTTTTGAGGAACAATTTGAAGAATCTGTCCTTGAAATTTTTCACCAGAATCTAGTGTTCCTTTAAACGTTTCACTTTGCTTTTTACCAAATAAAGCTTGTCCTAAAACACTAGATGCTGTGATATAACCATCTAAAGAAGAAACACCTTCATTTGTTTCAACCATTGTAAATTTTTCTTGTGGATATCCATCTAATTGTACAAGAAAAGTCGTTCCAATGTCGATTTGTTCATTATTGAAATGTGTAACGAGCTGTGCTGTTTGTAAAATTTGTTCACATCTTATCCGTTCTTGTTTTTGTCTTATAAGTAATTCTTTATAACTATTGTATTCAGCATAATTTGAATCACCACTACTATCACTCATACGCGTAATTGTTTGAACGTTTTCTTTTGCCTCTTCAATTAACTCATGTTCTTCTTGAATGAGTGCTTCAAGTTTTTTCTCTAAGCTTAATTTTTGTTCTAATAATAATTTCATATAAACCCCCATTTAACAAATTAGAAAACGCTATTAGTAGCTTTTTGGAGAAGACTACCAAAGCAATTTCTACATATTTTACCATAGTACGAGCAAAAAAGCAAACATTAAATTTTCTTTGTTTGCTCTTTGCCTATTTGATGATAGAGTTTTTCTACAAATGTTTCATCTTCATGTTGTGGAACATCTTGCAATGTAAAGTGAAGGAAGTCATCTACTTCATTTGGATATGCTGTTATCTCCATGGTATTCAAATGATAATTCATGCGTAGAAAATTTCTTACAAATTTATTGGTTATATTCATTTGTAATTGATCTTGAGCTTGATAAAAAGCATCCATTTCTTCTTTTAAAGTTTCTTGAATAGCAGGTGAAGAGGATGCAAGAAGCTGATTTAATTTTTCTATTTTTTCTCCAATAATAATACTTTTAGATTGATAGCGCATGGGTAAATATGGAACAACTTCATATTCTTGAATATTATTTTGATGCATAAATCCAAAGAACAAGGCTAATGAACAGACAGCGGATGGAGAAACAGAGGTGATTTTTTCAAGGGATTCATCTTCTATTACACCTTTATTTGCTTGATATAAAGTCCGTTTAATTTGCTTATAAAATTTATCTTTTCGATCGTGTTTTTCAAAATCTTGAATAGCATATATAAAACATGTTCCATCAGCAATTCCAAAAGAAACAGTTGGCAAGTGATAAACTTCTTGATCTTCATTTCGAATCTCACACTGAAAACTATAAGGTGTTTCCATTTTTGAATGTTGTGGATTTAACCCATAGACAAGCGTCTTCCCATCAAAGGGCTCTTCTAAAGGAATTTCTACTTTTCCACCAAATAGTGAATCATTTTTTAAAAATTCAATCTGTCGCTTCAAAAAAGAAATAGGATTTTTAAAGTCTTGAGGTGAAGCATTTGAAAAGACTGTTGTCATTATTTGCTTTTCTTGAGAGGATGGATTGCCATCTAAGTAAATATCATCATACACATATAAGGATGCGTGGTTTTTTAAAAATTCTTGTTTTTCATCAACATATTCATTCAAAGTTGTTAAAAAAAGGGGCAAATTTTTAATTTCTAGCACCACATCTTGACTGCCTTCTTGTTTTTTATCTTTGCCAATTTCACGAGTACATTTTCCTGTTTTCTCATCATAAATTTTTGTCATAAAGCCCATTTTATAAATCCAACCATCAATATCAACACGGTATGACGCAAACTCTTCTAAGAGCTCTTCAAAAATTTTTCTTCTTTCATCATTCATTGATTTCAACCTCTTTCTAAATAATAAACATCGCATCCCCAAAGGAAAAGAAACGATATTTTTCTTGAATGGCTTCTTGATAAGCTTTTAAGATAAACTCTTTAGTTGAAAACGCAGATACGAGCATTAAAAGAGTGGATTTGGGTAAGTGAAAATTGGTAATAAGTCCATCAATTGCTCGAAAGGTATAACCAGGATAGATAAAGATATTTGTAAAGCCACTACACTTTTCAAAGGTATCATGTTCTTTTAAAACCGTTTCCAAAACTCTGGTGGATGTGGTTCCAACTGCAATAATGCGTCCTTTTTTCTTTCGTGTTTCATTTAATATTTTCGCAGTTTCAGCACTTATTTGATAGTACTCACTGTGCATTGAATGATCTTGAATATCATCCACTTCAACGGGTCGAAATGTTCCAAGACCAACATGCAATGTAACAGGAGCAATTTGGATACCTTTATCTTGAATTTTTTTAAGAAGTTCTTTCGTAAAATGAAGTCCTGCTGTTGGTGCTGCTGCACTTCCTAATTCTTTTGCATAAACGGTTTGATAGCGATCTTTATCTTCTAGCTTTTCATGAATATAAGGTGGAAGTGGCATGGTGCCTAATTGTTCTAAAATTTCAACAAAAATCCCATCATAAATCATCTGATATTCTCTGATTCCCTCGTCTTTTTCCCCAATACATTTCGCTTTTAATTTTCCATCTCCAAAAGAGACAATCGTTCCTTCTTTCACTCTTCTTGCAGGTCGTGTCAAACACTCCCAAGTATTTTCCTCGATATTTTTTAAAAGTAATATTTCAATAACCGCATGTGTATCTTCTTTTTCTCCAATAAGTCTTGCTGGTAATACTTTCGTATCATTGATAACAAGCGTATCTCCTTCTTTTAGATCGTCTAAAATATCTGTAAATTTTTGATGTTTAATTGCGCCTGTTTTTCGTGATAAAACCATGAGTCTTGAAGTATCTCTTTCTTTTAAAGGAACTTGAGCAATTAATTCTTTTGGTAAATCATAATCAAATTCGCTGAGTAACATAAAACCCCTCCTAAATAAAATCTTGAAAAATACTATTCTGATAGTTGAAATGAAGTGCCTGATAAGCTTTTTCTGTTGCTATTCTACCACGAGATGTTCTTTTTAGAAAGCCTTGTTGTAATAAAAATGGTTCTAAAACATCTTCGATGGTAGATATTTCTTCACCAATACTAGATGCAAGAGCTTCAATACCAACAGGTCCCCCATTAAATTTACGGATAATAGCTTCTAAGAGTTGATGATCTGTCTCATCTAGTCCATTTTCATCGACACGTAATCTTTTTAATGCTTTTTGCATAACTTCTAAATCGATTTGTTCTTTTCCTTCAACAAGCGCAAAATCACGTACTCTTCTAAATAGACGATTGGCAATACGAGGGGTTCCTCTACTTCTTTTAGCTAGTTCAGTTGAAGCTTCTTTTAAAATAGGCATCATTAAAACTCTAGATGTTCGCTCTATAATTTGAGTTAATTCTTCAACAGTATAAAATTGTAGTTTTGAAACAATTCCAAAGCGGTCTCGCAATGGACTGGATAAGTCTCCTGCTCTTGTTGTGGCACCTACTAATGTAAAGGGTGGTAAATCAATTTTAATATTTCGACTGTTTCCATCTCCCCCTATAATGATATCTAGTGAAAAGTCTTCCATTGCTGGATATAATATTTCTTCAATATATCGAGGCATTCTGTGAATTTCATCAATAAACAAGACATCCCCTGGTTCAAGTGATGATAAAATCGCTGCTAAATCGCCTGATTTTTCAATAGAAGGACCACTTGCTGTTTTAATATTACTTCCAAGTTCTCTTGCAATAATATAAGCAAGGGTTGTTTTTCCAAGACCAGGAGGTCCATATAATAAAACATGATCAAGAACTTCATCTCGCATCTTAGCAGCTTCTATAAATACTTTGATGTTTTCTTTTACTTCACTTTGTCCAATATACTCATCAATGGTTTCAGGACGAATACTGTTGTCGATTTGATCATCCATTTCTAAAACATGATTGGTAATGACTCTTTCTTCTTCCATAAATGAACTCCTTTCTTTTATTTTAATAATAATTGTAAGGCTTGTTTAATTTGATTTTCAATGGACAATGTCTCATCAATTTTAGGAAGAATCATCTTGAATTCTTTTTCTTTATAACCAAGTCCTTTTAATACTTCACACAGCTCTTCTTTGGTATTGTCAATTGGAATCGTTGTATCAATACCTCCTAGTTTTCCTTTCAAATCTAATATAATCTGTTTGGCAAGTTTTTCACCTATTTTTGGAAATTTTTTTAAATAAAGTAAGTTTTCTCTTTCTATGGCATCAACAATTCCTGAAATAGATCCTGTCGCAAGAATTGGAAGTGTCATTTTAGGACCTAAGCCTTTTACACTGATAAGTTTTAAAAAGAGTTCTTTTTCTTCAAGTGTTTTAAATCCAAACAGAAGATGTTCATCTTCCTTAATTTGTGTATAAATAAAAACTTTATAGGACTCTTCTTCATGAAAGGCATAAGGGTTGGGTGTTTGAATTGCATACCCAATTCCATTGTTTTCTAAGACTATTTCTGTTGGTAAAACCATTTTTACAGTTCCAATAATATAACTATACATTTTTTAAACCTCATTTCTTGTTTTATTATAGCACACAAACATGTGTTCTCAAATCACGAGAAAGAAAAAAACAGAAATTTCTGCTTTTATTGTAATTTTTCTTTAATCATAGAAGATATTTTTTTCATATCATATCTTCCCTTAACAAGTGGTGTTACATGATTCATAACTTTTCCCATGTCTTTAATGCTTTCTGGCTGAATCTCTTCAAAAGAGGCTTCTAGTATTTCCATCACTTCTTCATCACTGAGTGGCTCTGGAAGGTATTCTTTTAAAACTTTTATTTCTTCTTCTGTTTGTTCTTTTAAATCATCTCTTCCCGCTTTTTTAAAGGATTCTATAGAATCTTCTCGCATTTTGATCTGCTTTTCTAAAACAGTATAAAAATCGCTTTCTTCTACTTCTCGTTTTTGATCGATTCGAATTTTATCTAAATCTCCTTTTACCATTCGAATGACACTGAGTCTCAGTGTATCTTTCTCTTTCATTGCTTTTTTCATATCTTCTAATAATTTTTCCATTTTAATGCATCCTTTCTATATTATCTAAGGTAAGACGCCCTAAGGCACCTGTTCTTATATCTTGTAAAATAATTCCATATACTTTTTCATAGTCGACTTCTCCACCTTTGATGAGTGCGCCTCTTTTTTTACCAATTGTATCCAGTTTTTCAATGATATCCATATTTTCTTCGATTCCATATCTTTCTTGAAGAGATGTTTTATACTCTTTTTCTAAAAGATCAAGAGCATAACAAGCAAGAGATTCTTTATCTAGTATTTCTTCTTTAATGGAAGAGAGTATTGCTAGGATATGTGCTCCTTCTTGGTCTTCTAACTTCGGCCATAAAATACCTGGGGTATCTAATAATTCAACTTTTTTATGAATTCTTATCCACCCTATATTTTTGGTAACACCTGGACGATTTCCTACGGATGTTGCTTTTCTTCCAACAAGTCGATTAATTAAAGTACTTTTTCCAACGTTTGGAACACCAATTATCATAACACGAATATTTCTTTCTTTCATCCCTTTTGCTTTTCTCTTTTCATTTTCTTCTTGAAAAAGATTTTCACAAGTTGGGATAATTTCTTGAACACCCTTTCCAGTTAATAAATCACACTTACAAACGATAAATCCTTTTTGCTCATAGTATTTTATCCATTCTTCTGTCTTTTTTATATCACATAAATCATATTTTGTAAAAACCAAAATTTTCGGTTTATTTTGGATGAGTGTATCCATATCTTTTATCTTAGATGAGTATGGCATTCTAGCATCTATTACTTCTAAAATAATATCGACAAGTGGTAGTTTTGACTTGATTTCATCCTTTGTTTTTTTCATGTGTCCAGGGTACCAATTGATATTTGTTTTATTTTCATTCATTCTTATCACCACTCTCTTTAGTTTCTTTTAAATATTTATTATAAAATTCATCCATCGAAGATATATATTTTTGATCTTGAATTACCCTATATTTGTCATATTCGCTCTCAGCTTTATCTACTGCTTCTTTATGAGTGATTTTACCAGAATGGGTCAGAATATTTTTTTCTCTAAATTTTAGTAATTTATCCGTTGCATTTATCCAATCATTCATAGTCATAACTGTGTGTTCATACGCCATATCTTCTGCATAATCTAAAAAGACTAAAGTCAGATGATTTAATTTATTTAACTCTTCTTCAGTTAAATAGTTTTTAGCTATAGAAACATCATATTTATATATTAATCCGTCAGGACTATTTTTCCAATTAGTAAGTCCCATATTTTCTTTATTAGCATTAGCCCTCGTATAAATTAATTCAGCAGCAGTATGACCACTTATCGCGTAATGCAATTTGTTTTGTACAACTTTAAAAAACGTGTATGCTTCTTCAGCTTTTGGATTATAATCGGATGATGTCGCAATGAATAAATCAGTAATTTTTTGATAAGACATTCTTTCACTTACTCTAATAGTTTTAATTCTTTCTAATAATTCATCAAAGTATTGTGTGCTAAATGTATTTCCACTTATAAATCTTTCATCATTTAAAGCAAAACCTTTTATCATATATTCTTTCAGTATTTTAGTTGCCCATATTCTAAATTCAGTTGCTTTTTTAGAATTAACTCGATAGCCAACTGCAATTATAGCATCTAAATTATATATTTTAGTCTTATAGTTTTTTCCATCCGAAGCAGTTATCGAGGAATCCTCGACAACTGACTTTTCATCAAGTTCATTATCTTTAAATATATTTTTTAAATGTAGGGATATGTTATCGGTAGAGCAATCAAAAATTTTAGCCATAGCTTTTTGGGTAAGCCATAAAGTTTCATTTTTATAGATTGCATCAACAACTATATTGCCATCTTTATTTTTATATATTAATAAATTATTTTGTTCTTCTAATTTTTTCATTATCTCATCTCCAATCTATAATTTTCTCAAAATGTAAAAAGCTTTTTGACAATTTCCTTTATTTATAAGGTATTGTGATGGTGTTTCCATAAATCCGTATCTCACACAGTTGATATTTGCTTTATTTTTGTCCCTTTTTACCGACTTCATAATGAACAGCCTTGACATTATTCTCACCTTGTACATTATCCCGAATTAATCTTTGTTTCGTTTGATTTATTCTAAATAGATTAGCTACTAACTCATCTTCATTCATATTATCTAATATATCTTCTCTATAACGTAA
>CANQHD010000027.1 GCA_947623625.1 uncultured Bacilli bacterium | reverse complement strand
ACTTCATTTATCCTGTAGGCTCACTTTATATGACAACAAGCTCTGTTTCACCAGAGACCTTATTTGGTGGAAAATGGACTCAAATAACGAGTGATGCCTACTTAAAAATAGTAACTATTAATGCTGGTAATTTAGGTGGTACATCTAGCGACCATAGGATACCAATTTCTAGTATGCCAAGCCACAATCATGATACTAACTTAGAACAATTTTCAACTGGATACACACCATACGACAGAATTTCTACTATAGGTAATACAGGTGGAGCCAGAATGATGGGTACTGGACTTACTGGTGGCGGACAACCATACTATCCATATTATTACGGTATTTACCTTTGGAAAAGAACTGCATAATCTTTATCGTCAAACAATTCCTTTATATCTATTTCTAAGGCATCTGCAATTCTAGTTAGTGATACAATGGTAAAGCCTCTTTGCATCTTTTTACTCTCTATTTTAGAGATGAAATTCATTGTTAATCCAGCCCTATCGGCTAATTGTTGTTGAGTGAAATTCCTATCTTTTCTATATTTCTTTATATTATATCTTATAACATCAAAATAATAATTATCACTATGTTTCATATTAGTACCACCTGTCCATAGTATTATTATCTTAAAAGTTTCTATACGAATATATGGACACATTGTCCGTATTATGTTATAATCAGGGTGTGGAAAAAAAGAAGTAATAGTGAGGTGAAAGAGGTATGATGAATATGATATTATCTATATTAGTAGTGGTTATTATAGCCATTGTTGCTATTGTATTTGCTGTTAAAAAGACGATACTTTATGTTGATAAAGAATATCGTAGTGCTGCTATAATATCGTTCATATTCCCTATTGTAGGGTTGATAATCTATGCTGTTAATATAGGTTCTAACAAGAAATTAGCAAGAAGTTGTATAGCACCAGTTATAGCAGGCATGATAATTAGTGCAATAATAATCATAATGGTATTACTGATTCTTGGTGGCGTATATACCGGTGGTTCAGTACATACCAAAAATATTCCAATGAAATAAAAAAAGGCAAGAAATTGTCTTTTTTGTTGCAAAAAATGTGAACTATTGAAGCAGTCATATGCTACAATTTGTCATGTCAACGGGGAATTTAATACCCAGACAAAGATGAATGTGAGGTGAAAAATATGGCTGCTACAGCATTAAGCAGACCCGTTCCAACTGATTTTTGGATTAAGCCTGATGTGAATGAGGAATACACGCTAGATGACAAGTTATTATATGTATATTTAATTACCAATCAGCACTTCCAACAACTAGGTATTTACAAACTTACCAAGAGGATGATGTCGGTTGAATTAGGTATGGATTTAGACCGTTTAAACGCATCTTTTGAGCGTCTACAAAACAAATTTAAGGCGGTTAAATACTCTGACAAAACTAGCGAGGTGGCAATCCTAGATTACTACAAATTTGGCATTTTAAAGGGTGGCAAACCGTTCGAAAGTTGCTTTGATAATCTAGGTAAAAAGGTTGAGGATTTATCGCTCTTAAAGGACATTTATATGGCCTCTAAAAGCATAATTGATGACCGTGATGCCTTTGATTTTGCTATAGGAAAAATAGAGAAATTCCTTGATTCCAAAGATATGTTTGTTGCGAATGAGGGCAATGGTGATGAGGCTCAAACTGTAAATGATAAAAAGTCGGTTTGTGAGGATGACGAAGATGATGATGATGATGAATTGCCCTTTTGATGAATAGCAATAAGTAATAAGTAATAGTAATAAAGAATAAGAAATAAGAAATAACAGTAATAATAAGAAATACCAATAAAGAATAAAGAATAGACAATAAGAAATAAAGAATAATAAAAAAAATAAAAATAAGAAATAGAAATAAAAAGAAAAATAAGGAATAAGGAATAACAGTAATAATAAGAAATAAGAAATAAGGAATAAGTAATAGGTAATAAGGAATAAAAAAATAAGGAATATCAATAGCAATAACAATAAGTGAAACGCCCACAGAATAAGTGAGTCGCCCACATAATAACAATAAGCGATACGTGCACGATACGTGCGTGTAACGTGAGCGTAACGTGTCCGTAACGTGAGCGTATCGTGGACGTAACGTAAGCGTATCGTGGACGTAACGTAAGCGTATCGTGGACGTAACGTAAGCGTATCGTAATTACTTTCATCGCAGGTATACGCTTATGCCCTTTTTGGATGGGCAACGCTACCTGCTAAGCAACCGAGTGGCACATTTTTTTTGTTAGTGGCGGACGACAGTCCATACCCCTTTCAGGGGGCTCACGGCGACCACCTCTGTATTGTCAAAATTATTGGTTAGTGATATAATTATTTTGGGTGTGATATTATGGCATTTGATAAGTCAAAATATGATGTTGAATATAGAAAAAAACATAAAGTACAATTTAATGTAGACCTCAACAAAGATGAGATGGTTGAACTCGAAAAATTACTGGCAAAACATAAGTTATCTAAGGTTCAATTCGTACGTTGGTCTATCGATAAATTAAAACAAGAAAAGGCTGAAAACTAAAAATTTTCAACTTTTTTTAATTTTTCTCTTGACAACTACCTAGGTAGTGTGTTATTGTAACTTCCCGAAAGCGGAACTACCCTTTGGTTTTTCCGTTAAGGGAGATGTAAAAAAAAATGGAAGAAGTAAAATCAAAAACGCCTACAGTGCAAGAATTAATGAAACGATTTAATACGGAAAAAAAGGCACTGGAATTTATCATTTCACACTTTTATCCTTGTGGTAAAATAGTGTGTCCACATTGTGGTTGTAGTGAAATTATTTATGACAATAAACGTCTATTTTTATCATACAATTGTGGACATTGTCGAAATGCTATTTCGCCATTTAATGGTACTATGTTTGAATTAATGGAATCTCATTGTAGAGAATGGTTGTATATAATCTACTCTATGCTTTCATCAAGGAAAAGTGTTTCTGGTTTTCAATTAGCACGTGAAACACACTATACCCCAGATGGTATTTATAAACTACGAAGAAGAATACAATTGGCTATGGCTAATTATGATTTGGAACCATTCTCTGGGTCTATACAAATTGATGAAGTGTTTCTCGGAGGCAGCAATCACGGAAGATATAACAAATCAGAGGAACAAAAGCAATTGAAATATCCTGTGATTGGGGTTTATAGTAATCAGGGAGTTTATTCATATCCAATCATTCCTGATGAAAATGGGGAATGCTTATCTAGTAAAGCATTAAAGGCTTTTATAGATAGAACGTGTGAACCGGGTTCAGTTATCACGACAGATGAATGGAGAGGCTATAATTTCCTAGATAAAGAAGATAGTGTTTATCATCATGAAAAAGTCAGACATAATGATGCCCAATACATTAATGAAAATGGATTTACTACTAATGTGATTGAGGGATATTGGGGCATAATAAAAAAGACCTATTATTCAACTCATGCAAACTTTTCAAAGGAGTGGGCACACTTATATTTAGCAGAGGCTGATTTTAGATATAACCATCGTGATGTAGAAGAAGCCATGGACATAGTATTAAAACAAGGCGTACTTTTTCCACAAGTCATTGATATTAGAAACATGGGAAGATATGCCAACAGAACTTATGACTTGAAAAAATATAAAATGATATTACCAAAATGTTTTGACGATACTAACATCGAGGACATCACGGCTCTTGATATAGTAACTTGTGATGAACCAGTATATGGTATCTTAAGGGAACCATATCAATCAAGAAAAAAGCAAGGATGTAAAGATAGTGTGTATCCGGATGAATGGAAAGCATTAGGAATGGTTAAAGGTGGTTCGGGCTATAAAGATTATAGAACTAAAATTACTAATACAATAGATGATGTTGCAGATATGCTTAAGGATGCTACCAAGTATAAGGAAGTTAATGTATATAACAGAGTGCCTAACGAAAGTAAACGCACTGTTAATCGTGCTCAGGAAAGAGCACGTCATATAAGAAGAAAATATAAAATAATGCCACCAATGGTACAATATCAAATTAAACAAGAATACCCTTATATGTTTAGGGTATCCAATAAAGAAAAAACAAAAGAGATTCATAAAAGAATGAATCAATTATTTAGAATATATAACAGTTACAACACCAACACATGATGGTGTTTTTTTATGGAATAAAGGAGGTTTTATAATGGGAATTTTAGATGATATTAAAGACGTTGTTGAGGACGTTATCGAAGAATTTACAGACAAGAAAGAAGAAACTGAAACTGAAACAAAAGAAGAAGGCATTGGTGAAGTTGATGCAGAGGTTCAAACTACATTCAATGAGGACGGTTTAGATGTATTAGTCGAAGGTGATGATTGCACCGTTGAAAATCAAGAGGAGGTAGAATAATATGCAAATGAGAACAAGTAAGCCAGGGGCTGGTAATAAATTCTATATCACTACTGGTAGAGGTGGTTATTCTACTTGTATACAAGGAAGTCCAACAGATAGCCAATGTAATGTCTTGGCAAATTGCGTAGGGTATGCTTGTGGACGTTTTAACGAAATCATTGGTTCAATGAAATATCCTAGTTTAAATTGTAATGCTGAAAATTTCATTGAAAGAGCCAAAAATACTTATGGATTACAAGTCGTATCATATCCTACTCTTGGTGGTATTATGGTATGGCAAAAAGGTTCTACATTATCAGGTAATGATGGTGCAGGACACGTAGCCATTGTTGAAAGAATTGATAGTGCTAACCAAATCTATACATCAGAATCTGGTTATGGTTCTAGTGCATTCTGGAACTCTGTAAGAACTAACTCAAATGGAAGATGGGGACTTGGTTCTGGTTATACATTCCGTGGTTGTATTGTTAATCCTGCTATTGGGGATGTACATTATGTAACACCTACTCCAGCACCAACACCATCAAAATCAATTGATGAAGTTGCTCAAGAGGTTATCCGTGGTGATTGGGGTAATCAACCTGAAAGACAACAAAGACTTGAAGCAGCAGGTTATAACTATTCAGAGGTTCAAGCAAGAGTTAATGCTATTTTAGCAGGTAACCAACCAGCACCTGCACCAGCACCATCATATGATTTATTAACAGCAGTTAAGAAAACCATTCGTGGTGACTATGGTAATGGACAAGCAAGAAAAGATGCTTTAGGTGAACACTATAGCGAGGTTCAAAGACAAGTTAATTTAAACATTCAACATGGTACAACTCAATGGGATAATATTAAACTATACTAGGACAAAAGCATACTGCTTTCATCCATATAAGAACGAATAACAAGGGGACTATGCTCCCCTTTTGAATAATAAAACCGAACAAAAGGAGGAAAGATGAAATGGGATTATTAAGAAAGAACAGTAAAAAGAAAGTTGAAGAAATTAAGACAACAGGGGTTGACGAAAGTGTTGAGCAAACAGCACCAAGTGTTGAACCAGCACCAATCGTCGAAAATAAAAAATCAAAGACAATTAGAAAAGGCGTTAAGGTGACTGTGAACGGTCGTCTTTATGGTGCACCAACTAAAGAGGCACCAATGGGCTATGCTATGGGCGAGTTCAAGGTTATTGACGTCGATAAAGAACATGGAACAATTAAAACAGAGGAAGGCTGGCTTAGTATAAGTTCCGTTGTAGAATAGAGGTGTGGTTATGCCGGAAATTGTATCTGTTGTAATATCACTATTATGTTTAATGGTTGCCAATATTTTGATTGGTAAGAAAATTGCAGATTTTAAAAAGGAATACAGCAAAAGCAAATTCGTGAATGGAATCAGCAAGGCTGTGTTTAGTTTAGTGGGGTTGGCTTTAATTTGGATAAGTACCTATGTGTTCCCAATGGAAATTGCGGAAATTAATGGCACAATGGTTACCACTCTTAGTGGGGCTACAATTTTGTTAAAGGTGGCTAATTTGTATTATGGTGGTAAGGTGTTACTTAAAATAAAGGACTTGTTCAGTATAAATTTGCCAATCAATTTATTGGATGAAAATGGAAATGTAAAAAAATAGGACGGCTGACGCCATCCATATATAGAAGGGGGTTATAGCAATATACATTTTGTATTCTATAACCTTATTTTTTACGCTCAACAATCAGGAAAAAAAGGAGGACAAAGAAAAGTAAAATGAATGATACTACTTATATTAGCCAGATAATTAAATCAGATAAAAAGTACCCTAATGGTATTTGTATAACGCCATCAAACATTATAGAAAAAGATTCTATAGAATTATCAGATATAGAATGTTTAAATAATATTTTAACTGAAAAAAAATATGATAATGCAGACCTCTACTTAATAGACTTAAAAATTAAATTTGCACAAATAGAGCCTAAAGATTATTACCTTAGTTATTCTGGAGGTAAAGATAGTCATTTCCTTTATTGGTTTATTAAAGAATATTTAAAAGATACCCAAATAAAAATTGTTGGCATTAATACTTATATGGAACATCATGAAATATTACAAAGGATATTAAAAAATTGCGATATAGTGTTATTGCCAAAAATAAAACCATTTGAAATAAAAGAAAAATATGGAATACCTTGTTTTAGTAAAGAACAAGATTTCTACATTTATTATTATCAAAATGCTTTAAGAAAAGGTAAACAGCCGAGCAAAACAATCAACGATAAAATAACGGGTACATATAAAACCGGATTTAATATATCTAAAAAAGCAAGAGAATATGTTTTGAGTGGTAAAGCTCATAAAATTACTCATCTATGTTGTCATTATCTAAAAAAAGAACCAGCAAGAAGATTTGAAAAAGAGACAGGTTTAAAACCGATATTAGGTATCAGAAGTCAAGAAAGTGCTATGAGAAAAAGACAATATTCAACTTGTTTTACTAAAGATGGTAAATTTACACCAATTCACGATTTGAGTGATGAATTACTAGACAAAATATATGAAAAATATAATATTGAAATACCAAAAGTATATGAACATATATGTAGAACTGGTTGTATGGGTTGTCCTTATGGTAGTTATAAACACGATACTGAAAAAGAACTTGCTTTAATAAATGATAATCAAAGAAAGTTTGTATGTAAATATTTTAAAGAGAGTTATGAGGTTTTAGGAATAAAAATACCAAGTAAAAAAGGAGATGATAAAGATGAAAATTGAAGTTAAGATAGTGCCAAAAGAAAATAGCAATGAATTTGTTCAAGGATGGTCTAAAGGCATTAAAATTGATGAATTTATTTTAAATCCATCAGATATTGAATTTGAGTGGGATGATGGCTCAACATTGCCCTACAATGATTTCATATTCTTTGGTGAGGATTATTATTATGGCATATTTGTTGATGGGGTGAATATAAATGAATACCAAAATAAGTTGGGTATTGCACTTGAATTAATCGATAATCTTGATTATATGAACTTGATTCAGGATGAGGAAAACTTTTCTTTATTGTTAAAGTTGAGGGGCGATTACAATGAAGAATGACATTAATTTTGATGACATTGATTTCACTAAATATGAGAAAGAAATTCAAGAAATAAGACAAGATTATGACGAGATAATGAGAGACAAGAAATTCGTAAGGAAATTGAGAAGATTCCAAAGAAAGCAACACAAACGCAGGAAAAATATCAATTTCGACCACAATGCAACAACACCTCCCACAAGGCACGTATTGCGTGTTTTAAGGAAGGTTTATCGCCAAGGATACTCTAACCCTAGTGCAGCATATTTGAGTGCGAGAGAGACACTAGATAAGGTTGAGAGGGCTCGTAGACAGGTTGCAGATGCTCTTGGCTGTGATGCAGATGAAATATTTTTCACCAGTGGTGCAAGTGAATCGAACAGTTGGGTTCAGGCAATGTTTTTGTTGGATGTCGACCCAAGTTCCCATCATTCATTGGAACGTGATGAACTTGGCTCTATGGCTACCATAAAAGCAGTTCCACTTGTTGTTAGTGAAACCGGTAATGCCAAGAATTATGACTATAATTTCACAAGACCAGATGATGATGGTAAGGAATATTTCCTTGATTTGACACAGGCTATTGGCAGAAAAAAGATAGCATTACATTCGTGGTCTGGGGTGGCATTCGCATCAGCAAGTGCCCACAAGTTCGGTGGGATATTGGGGTGCGGTATCCTTTATGTAAGACGTGATAAGCAACACCAAATGAGACCGTTGATTTATGGCTCACAAGAACATGGGTTGCGTGGTGGTACCTATAATGTGCCAGCAATAATTTGCTGTGGTGAGGCAATTGAGGAAGCCACCAAAAACATGGACAGGAATAACAAGAGGGTCAATAGGTTGGCATTGGAATTGTTTATCAGCATTAGAGATGGCTTTAATGTGCGTGCAGCAAGAGCAGGCAATGTGGTCAACATTACGTTCAACAATTTGTTGGCTACGACTGCGGTGGAATTGTTCGACAAGGCAGGATTTAATGTGTCAGCGGGTAGTGCCTGCATGGCTGGTGATGAACAGCCTAATGGGGTGTACTTGGCTGCGGGTTATGGGGAATATGAGGCTTTAAGAACTGAGATTTATTATCTAATTGATGGAAATACAGTTTCTTATATATTGAGTCTTTACCCTAAGCAAAGAATTTATCTATTTACATTGGATGATTTAAAAGAAATTAAAGTGGATAATGAAATGATTTTTGCAGTGAGTAAGGATACGGTTTATTCTTATCAGGAAAAGAAAGGTCTTTGCCCAATTTTAACGTCAAGAGAGCTTTTATTTCATACTCAAAATATGTATGGAGTCGCTTTTAAAAATTAACACCTCTGTTTTCATTGCATAAGTTAATAGTGGAGGGTGTTTATGTATAGTGAGTATATTGTTTTAGATGGTGATAGTTTAGAGTCTATTTCTGAAAGAAATCAAATTCCAGTGTACCAATTATTAGAAATGAATGAGCTTTACGATATGATTCGGTTAACTCCCGGTGATAGAATTAAAGTACCAGATGATTCGAGTGAGTGGATGATTAAGTACACAATCAAAAAAGGAGATACACTATCCCAACTTGCAAGAGAATACGCAACGGACGTTTCTGTTTTAATGCTACTCAATGGACTAGACAATGAAAATTATTTATATGAGGGCGAAGAAATATATATTCCAAAAGAGAATGTTCAAGTTTATTTTACAAAAGACAATGATACCTTAAGAAATGTTTTAAATGAGACCAATATGACTTCTGAAGAGCTTATGAATAAAAATCAAAATCTTTATTTATTACCATCTCAAGCAATTATCTATCCTAAAAAATAAAAAGCTAAAACGAATTAGCTTTTTTATAAGTATTCTTTTAATACTTCAACACTTGTCTCTTGCATTGTTACATACTTATCAACAATATCTCTTACTTTTTGATCCATTTCTTTTTGATTTAAGATCTTTCTTCCTTCAATGATACCCATATTGACACCTTGTAAAAGCAACTCAGCAATTTTAGAATTACTTTTATCTGTTAAAGTTTTCATCTCAATTCCATACCAAGTCATCGTTTTTGTCATTGCACCTGTTTTATGAGGTTCACCATTGTTGTATTCAGGATAAATTTCTTCAATTCTTTGAGCAATTTCTTCGTAATCAGAATATTGCTTTTTTAAAACGCCTTTTAGTTTTTCATCTTCTACTTTGTCTAAAGTAAAATGAATCGCATCTTGACCCATACAAGCTCCTTTGTGGATTTCATCTAAAACATTGATATTTTCATCTTTCATAATATTCCTCCTAATTTTAATATGGGATGAGTAGACAAAAACTATACAAAATAAAAGAAAAAGCTGTACAAATCGCCAAAAATATGATAAAATATAACAAATTTTTAGCAATAGGTATAGATATTAAAAGGGGTGGAAAGTATGGAAAGAATAGATAATATAGATACTTATATTGAAAAATCACGTCTGATGGAAAACACAAGTGCTGGAGGAAGTGAGGCTTATCATTTTGGTGATGTTGTCTTAGTAAAATACATTATGTCAGCAAAATATGGTAGAGCAAGAGAAGATGAAGAAAAGGTCAAAGAAAGCGCAAATAAGAAAAATTCAATGGGTGTTCGAACACCTAAACATTTGATGATTAAAAGAGTTCGTGAAGATGATTTAGATGTTTGTTATGTCTTACAAGAATGTGCTAAAGGAAGAAATTTCAGATTTTACTGTGATAATTCTGATAGTGAACTTCAATTATTAATGCAAGCACGTCTTTTGAATGCACCACAGCAACATTGTGAAAAATTTATTCAAGATGTTTGTGCTTTATTTCATTCTGGTATTGAACTAAAACCTAAAAATATTTATTATGATGAAGATAGAGAAAATGGTGGATTTACTATCATAGATTTGTTAGATGCAAGTGAAGAGGAATTGGATGCAAATTCATTAAAAGATGTTTATGAATTACAAAATATGGTTCAATCCATTGCAAATTTTACTACGATTAGTTCGTATAATAAAACAGCTTTAGAGGTAGAAAGACAAATATCAAAAAAATATCAACTTCGAATGAAACAAAGAATTTTTGAATCTATGGAAAAAGTTCTTCCGGGGTTTGAAAAACATAAAAGATGGTTGTTACGTTCTCTAGACGACACAACAAGAGAGTTTTTTAAAGAGAATGGTCTTTTATGTGAAGATTTATCTCTTAACGAAGAAGAATATCAACAATTTGATAGTATGGTTAAAAAAATTGTGGATGATTCTATTCAAAAAGTCGAAAGTGGTCGCTATCAATTTTGGCAAATTGATGCCAATGAAATTCGAATTGATTTAGATTGTTGGTGTTTACAAAAATCTTACCTTTATCATAGAGAAAATAAGATAAAAAGAGCGGACTTTACTGGGGAGTATGCAGACTATGATTATTGTAGAGCTTCTGAAAATGCTCTGGAAGATAAAGTTAAAAAATCTTTTTTTGAAAAGCTTATGGAAGTGTCAGAAAACAGTACCAATGAAAATCTTTTACAAGCACGAGCTGACTTAATAGAATATCAACAAGAACAGCAAAGAAGAAAAGAAAAAAGAAAGACAATTTAAAAGGAGAAAGCCTGTGACGCATATAATAGATGCTATCATTTCTGTTTTTTGTGCAGCACTTGGTGGGGTTATCACACTTCTTGGTGTAAGGTGGACAATTTTATATAACCAAAAGCAAGAAAAAGAGAAAGAAAAAGCAGTCATAAGACCTATTTTTTATCGTATTGATCCTTTTCAAGGATATGATACGGAAGGGGCAATGGAATTATTCTTTCGATTTCAGAAGAAAGGCAAAATGTACCAGGAAGTATCAGGAACTTTTAAAAATACTGATCACGCTATTATGAAAATTCGTTCCATTACAATGGGAGATTTAATTTATTATCCACAAAATGGAAATGTTATTGATAAAAATATGTTATTTTCACTTAGAATACTTACGAACCAAATTCCTAAGAAAAGGGACATTTTAATGGAAATAGAAGATGTATTAGGAAACCCATATTTTTATAAGATGTGTTTTGAAAAACAATTTGGTTTTTATGAAATAACAACACTTGAAGAGATAAATGAAAAGGGGAAAAGTCATAAAAAAATTAAGCAAAAGAACTAAGATTTTAGCTCTTTTTTTGTGCGGTTATAAAAATTATAAATAATATAATTGGATAAGAACTATTAAATCATTCAAAATTCGTTAAAAAATTTTCAAAATTTAGAATTTATGATATTATAGTAATTACTTTTTAAGGGAGAAATTAGCCCATCTTTAAAAAATAACTCAAGAAGCATTAAAATTTGAAATTCATAGTTATTTGAGACAAAAAAGATGAAACCAATTTATGAAGATGAAACTTTATTTTTTTGGGTTGAACTTTCATGGAGATAAAAGAACTCCAATCACAAATTACTAACACATACTGTTTCTGAATCTCAAGAAATACCTAAAAAACTTGGTTTAAAAAAATGTAAAAACAAAAGTGAGTGGGAATGAAATGATGAAAATATTTGATTTAATTTTAGAAAATAAACATATTATCATTGGGGATAAAGGATTATTTAGTAGAGATACTTTAATAATGATTAGAGCCATAGTTAGAGGCAAATTGCCTAATAGCTTTGTATTATCTCAAGAACAAAAAGATTTAGTTATTGAAGCATTTTTAAAAAGTAACAATTCTTTTAACAAAGATACACCTGCATTTCTTCTTGAAAATGAAGAATGTGTAAGAGCAGCAATTATAAGAGATGTAAAAAGTGTAAATTATGTAGAAAATATTCCAGACGATTTAGAAGACTATATTGTTGAAAAAGCTAAAACGCATAAATTCATTTTAAATGATGCCAGTCCAAATTATTTAAAAAGCAATTATGAAATAGTATATAATTCTATTACTCAAGATAGTTTTTCTGCAAATTTTGTAAATTGGGATGCTTTTAATGATGAGCAAATGAATAACCTTATCACTAAAGCAGTACAAAACGGTTATATTTTAACGGATTCTAGTTGTGAATTTTTAACAGAAAATTTAGAAATAGTTTTAGAATCCATTAAAGTAGATAAGGAAAATATAAAATATGCTAGTGAAACTATAAAACATCATCCATCTATTTTTAAATATTTATTATTAAATGGTTACCCATATACGGATGAATATATTAAAAGTAGAACTATAAATCATTTATTAGATGAAAGTGTTATGAACTATTTTTTTAGACTGCATTGTTTTAAATTGAAGCGCGTTTTTGGAAGAAGTAATAAAAAATATATTTCAAGATTTACAAAAATCTATAATACAGCTTTAAACTCTTTGCCATTAGTCAACTCTTTTGACTCTGTTTTTCAAATGGTAGCTGAAGAAGAGTGGAAAGAATACAGAAATAGAAATATAGATGATTTTGAAAATATATTTGGAAAAATATGTACACAGTTAAGAAATAATGATGACTTTGATAGTGCTATAAAAAGTTTGGATTTTATGAATAAATTAGAAGAAGCTTTAGAAGAAAAATATGATACTTTGTATTTAGCAATGAAAGAATATTTTGATTTATATCATAGTAGTACACCAAACAAGTTAGAAAAAATGATGCCTTCTCAAGACGTAATCGCAAAAATGGCTGCATTATATGTATCTAAAAGCAAAGAAGATTATAAAAAGAAAGAATTAAAAGAATATTATAAATGGCTGAAACCTTATTTTACTTTAAGGCTCGATCAACCATTTGTTTATAAAAAATTGATTCAAAGTAAGAAAAAAGAGAGATTTAAAGAATTATATCAAAATGGTGATAAAGAAATATGCGATTTTTTAACAAATATTACAAATAATTATAGTGAAATGCTTGATAATGAGACTCTTCAGAGAATAGTTAAATATTTTGTCATATATAAGCGCTCAAAATTTGAAAGTATTATCACTAGCCCAAATAAATACGAAGATTATCAAAGATATGAAAAAGCCATTAAATTAATCCATAGACTAAATAGTGGCTATATAGAATATAATGGTGTTGAATTAATTAATTATAGAGATATCATTGCTTATGATGATAACAAAAAAGAATATATTTATACAGGTATTCGTTTTAATGAGAATGATTTAAAGGCATATAATGAATACAGAAGAAAAGAAAAAATATTTGAAAAAATTAAAAGAGATATTATGTTCAAGATTAAAACAATAGAAATTGATAGTAAAGTTGACGTTCACTTGATGGATGAACTAACTGAAGAGTTACCATTTACAGATGAATATTTTAAATTTAATGAGCAATATGCTTTCTCTCAATTTAATTTTAAAGATTTTTTAAGAATTTGTCTTGATGATGATGGTTTTGAAAAAGAAAGTTTATTAGATGATGAATCATTTGCAAATATTATAAAAGTAGTATCAGACAATGCATTATTTTGGTTGTTGCTATTTATGGATAAAGAGGCTAATTGTTCTATAAAGAAATATGTAAAAAAAGAAACTATTATAGAATTTATTGATAATATGAAGAAGATTACTGCATTCTCACATGACTTTAACTTTGATTTATCCAATTTTCAAGAATTAGCTTTAGTTAATGCAATGAGTAAATGTGCAGATTCAGAATCTGTTGCAATTCTTGGTAAAGAAGTTATTGAAAAACTATATAAATCTAAAAGATTTACAAGCTATAATGCTGAAGAAATAATATCAATAGCTAAAGAATTAGTTTGTCAGATGACAAAGCGAAGCAAATCAACAGTACCTTATGTAAATGGACAAACTGATAATTATAAATATTCTATTTACGATTCACAAGATGAAACAATTTTACTTGCAGGAATTAACACAGATGCTTGTTTTAGAATTGATGGCTATGACAATGACTTTTTGCATTATTGTGCCTTGGATAAAAATGGATTTGTTATTAAAATAACGGATTTGTTTGGAAATTTTATTGGTAGAGGGTCTGGATTTAGAAATGGTAACTGTGTATTCATTAATCAATTAAGAACGATTTATGATAAATGTGGAAACTATTATAATGGTACTTATATGAATGAAAGAGAAGATATAATAGAAGTCTTTAAAAAGGCTTGTGAAGATATTGTTACTACATCTCACAAAAATCCTGATGAAATTGATAAAATTGATTTTGTTTTTGTAACAAAAAGTTATTCTTTGAAAAATACTGATTCGAATGTAGCTGACAATGTTACTAAAAAAATTGGAGATATTCCAATGGATAATGAAAGTGCTGATTGGCAAGAGTTTGTTGATAATACAAATAATTTAAATGAATCAGAAGAAGATGACTACTTTTCAACAGATTATGGTGATTATCCACTCATTTGTATGGCTTCTTTTAAACGAGGAACATTAGAGCCTAAAGATATAAAATTTAAAGATGTTTCTGCGGTTTATGAAAGAAGAAGAAATAAAATTATTGTTACTAATACAATAGATGACTTCATAATGAATAAGATAAATAAAATTATAGGTATTCAATCTTATTTAAGTAATGGTCATTATAGTTCTGTTGAAATTCCTGAAAATGCAACCATTTTTACAGGTGATAATTGGTATATAGTTTTTGATGGACAACAGATTACAAGTAGTTCTTTACTAGATTTTGATAAAAAAGCAAAAGTGGAGTTTGAAGCTACAAGAACAACTATCCATCAATGTGTAATGAAACAAGAACAATTTAGCTCGGATCAGATGGTAGAAACTCTACAGTTACAAAGTACGGATGATGGCGCAAAAGTTTTAAAATTACATCTTTAAAAATAACCCTAATAGCTAAATAATTAACTACTAGGGTTTACTTTGTTTATTGATTAATGAATAACAATAAAATACTATTTTATAAATTTATCTCAAAATTCTCTTTCTCTTTTTTACTTGTTTTACCTGCTTTAAATAACTAAATACTAAATCACTCATCGTTTGGTGCTTCTTATATCTAGATAGAATTATAAGGCTTGAGTCTTTGGTATTCCATTGAATTACATTATGGCTAATATAATTATATCAATAATATATAGTGGTATTTAAACTTGTAGTAAAAGGTATGAATGAATTTTGTGAAAAATAATATTCAAATGTTAAAAATATTGCTATAATAGATGTGTAATGACAAAAAGATAAAAAGGGAAAATATTGATGGAGGAGAAAAATGGAAAAAACAAAAATCAAAGTGAATATTTTACCGAATCTATATTTAGATTTAAATGGAACTTTTGTCATAGAAGAGGCTATTAAATTATCAGGGAAAATTGCAGGTATATGTTATGACAAAGAGGGGTTTTCCCATCTTGAGAATGAGGAAGAAGAAAAAACGATGCGTAGAGTTGATATGACATTAAATAATGGACATCATAGTGTTTATGATCATATCTTAATAAATTTCAATTTACAAAATGTACCTAAAATTTTAGCGATGGTACTCAATAATGAACATCAATATACAACAAGTGAGAAATCAGCAAGATATACGCCTGTGGTAAAAGAAGAAGGATCCATTATTACAGAAGATGAAGAAAGACTTTATAATAAGTGGATGAATATCTTTAAAATTAAAATAAAAGAACAATATGGATCTATTTATAGTGATGCTAAAATTCAAAAATTAGCGCAAGAAAATGCTCGATATTTAGTAACTGTATTCATGCCAACACAGATGATTTATTCTACTTCTTTAAGACAAATTAATTATATTGCTTCATGGATGCAAAACTATATCGAAACTGCAGACAAAAATAGTGATTTTGAAAGGAAATTATCTTCTTCTATGCAAGAATTAATAGAAGGACTTGCTGATGTGAATGTTCTTGAAGAAGGTTTAATGAAAAATGAAAAACATAGAGAATTATCTCTATTTGGTAAAGATTTAGACAAAAAGGAGGAGCACTTTGGAGATGTATATTCTACTCTTTACAAAGGTTCTTTTGCTCAACTTGCTCAAGCACATAGACATAGAACACTTGATTATCAAATGGAAATGTTGGATGAAAATGAGTATTTTGTGC
>CANQHD010000026.1 GCA_947623625.1 uncultured Bacilli bacterium | reverse complement strand
TGGCTATATTCTTTCTAAACAATCACCAAGCGATGATCAAAATATGACAGGAAGAATAGAGACTGAATCTAATATTGAAGTGATTGCGCCTCAAACTGAGACAGAAGTTGAGACAGAAGAGATAAGTGCTCAAGCAGGAGCTTCTGAAAGCTTATGGCAAAAGACAATGAAAGTGGCAAGTATAGCTCAACAACAATTTATGAATGCTGCAATTTCTTTTGCGGAGACTATTGAAAAATTTAATGAAAATCATCGTGAGACAAACGTAACTTTTGAAGATGGACATGTAGAAGATATTGTCGAATTTGGATTTAGTCCTGAAGAATTTGCAAGTGCTTATATATTAGGAGCCAATTTTACAAATGAAGACTTTAGCAGCTTTATGAATGCTTCTAATATCAATATTGATGAATATACAAAACATTTTAAGAGTTGGTTTAAGATGACATATTATCAATATTTAGTTCGTAATAGTCAAGAAGAAACAGGTATTTTAGAGGCTGCATCTGCATCTACTGAAGCAACAGAACATTTAAAATTAGTTGATGATCTTCATAAGCAATTAAGACAAGCTCAAGAAACAGGCGATTTTGATAAACAAATGGAGATTGTCAATCAACTTTACACAATTAAGAATGAATCATTTAAAATCGAAGAAGCAGCTCAATTAGAGCCAACATATGAAAACTTTCAGTCATTAGATATTCCAGATTATGTATTATTAACAAAACCAATTTATGATTCTATAGCAATTCAGTATCGTGATGCTTTAATGAATGACGGAAAACAATTTTATAATGAATTAGATGGAAAAGTATTTGGTGAAGATGGAATTTACTGCCGTATCTATGAATGGACAATGCAAGAAAATGTCGAGTATCAGAATGAAAAAATAAGTCAACTTGGATATAGTGCAGATGAAAGCTATGCAGATTATAGTGCTCTTTTAAAAGCAATTCGAGATGAAGAAGCACTTCGTGGTCTTTTAAAAGATGAGACAAATAAAAATCGCTATGCCGTTGAAAATTTAGAAGCAGTGAAAAAAGCTTTAGAAATAGATTATAGTTATTGTGATGATTCTAAAGAAAATACAGATGAAAATTATGATCAGTCATATGGTGGTGGAAGCAGTACCATTACAAAAACGAGAACTGAGACAAAGACTCGTACAGAAAAAACAACAGAAAAAGTAGAAGAAAAAGATCTTACAGCAAAAGAGAAAAAAAGCGTTGAAAAACAAAAACAAAAAATTCAAGAAGATCTTGACAAAAAAACAGACGAAAACAAGAAAAAAGCAGAAGAACAAGCAGAACAACAGGCAGAAAGCGATCAAAAAGTTGAAGAAGAAAAGAAGGAAAAACTTGAATCTGAAGTAGAATCTGAAAATAAAAAGACTGAAGACGATGTTGAGAATATGGAACCTGGTGAAAAAATTCCAGAAAATGTAGAAATTCAATCTGAGTATCATGATGAAACGGATCCAGATAAACTTGGTGGTGCCGTTGGTGATGTAACAACAGATGGAACAGGAGCAGTGGATAAAGATACACCACTTCCAGATCCTGAAGATTATTATGAGCAAACACATTCTCAAGAAGAGACTTCTAGCAATAGTGGAACAACAAGTAATGAAAATCAAGGATCTTCAAGCAATGACAATCAAGGCTCTACATCAACACCATCCACTTCAGAACAGTCTGACTCTATCATTGAAGGAGAAGAAGCAATACCAAGTGCTTCAGAAGAAGTTCCAGTAGACTCAAATACTGTAACAGTTGATGTGGCAAGTTCTGCTAATGAGGTGTATACTGAGCAAGCAAGTGTTGCAGCAACAGATTCCATTTCAACCAATCAAGAAGTTTATGTTGCACCTACAACTCAAGAGGTAAGACAAGCACTTATAGAACAAGCAGCTGCAGAAATCGTTGAAGAGATGGAAACTCAAGATTACTATGATACAGATGAATTTCAAAATGTAAAATAATTGAGGGAAGCAAGATTTTATATCTTGTTTTTTTCTTTGGTAATTTAGAAAAAAAACATTTTCAAATTAAAAAAGTATGCTATAATACAATTAGAATAGGAGGTTATCATCATGGGGAATTTTGATGAATATGTCCTTCAAAATTTACAAAAAAAGGATACTTCTTTTGAGTCTAGTCAAGAAATAAAAGAAGAATTAGATCGAACTCAAAAAATGTTGAGTGAATTAGATGGAGAAACACAAGAAGATCAGAAAACTAAATTAACGAATCAAGTAAATACAATGATTGGCTTTTTAAACCAGTTAATTATTCGAGTTCATCATCCTTACTTAAAAGAAATTATTTCATCTATTGAAGAACAGCAAAAAAACTTTATCGCTCAATTAGATGCTACAAGAACAATTCAAGATGAAAAAACTTTGTTACAAACTTTGGGATCTTTAGAAAAAACGGTTTCTGATTACTATTCGCAAGTAAAAGAGAATATGATTTCTGCTGTTCAAAAAGGAATTGAGACGATTGAACAACGTGAGAATATTTTAAAAGAAGTGGAAACTATGGTTTCTAAAATAAACACCTTTTCTAATCAAGTCAATTCAAAAGAACAGACAGAAATATTACAAATGCTTGCGGGATTATATGGTAAAGCAATGCAAGAAGATATTAGTACATTAAATGGATTAGAAAGCGAAGTGGCTCTTCTTAAAGAATGGAAAGGAAATGCAGAGCCCATCCTTCAAACTTTAGAAAATCAAGCAGAACAAGCGAAAAAAGTGGAAAAAACAGTCTCTCTTTTTGATAAAATAACGGATCAAATTGTGGACTATTCTCTTTTTAAAGATCAAGATAAGATTTATGTTCAATATCAGTTGGAAGATGGAAGCTATTATTTTTCAGTTGTTCAAGAAAAGAATCAAATCGATAAACTTTATCAGCAATTTCAAACGAATTCTAGTTTGTCCCATGAACAAAATAAAGAAGCTTGGAAATCTAACTTAGAAGTAATTTTATCATCTCTTCAGGTATACTATCAGATGAATGAGTGGGTCCGTTTTGAAGAAATTTCAAATAAAGGAACAATGACAAAAGAAAAAGACTTAGAGATTATGCAGTATAAAAAGATTTTATCTTTTATGGAAGAACAAGTTTTAAAGCCATATCTTGCTTATGCAGATGCATTATCCAAGCAGGTTTTAACGAATGAAAACAGTGTAAGTCATTTTTATGATAATGTTGAAAATGAAGAAGCAACCAAAAAAGAATCACATCAGTTTATTATCAACGTCTTAGGAAACCAAGAGGCATCCAAAGAGATAACATCCGATCAAATATTAAAAACATTATATTCCGTTTCTAAAGAAGAAGTCTTAGGAAAAATGGTGAAAGAAAAAAAATTAGATGCAGAAAATGAAATTCAAATTCAAATTCCAAAAATTCCTATTCCTTCTCAAACGCCTTCTGTTGAAGCACCAACAGTAATTACAAATTATGATGAGATGAATAACTATTTTAATGAACGGAAAAATTTGCTTTCAAGCTCACTTCCTGAAAATGTTGAGATACCTTTAACAAAAAGAAGGGAAGATCCTATATTAAAAGATGTTAATCAATATCTTGATCTTGAAGAAGCAAAACAAACGACGAATTTGGTATATCAAACTCAAAATCCTAATCAAGGTGATTACGCGAAATTTGTGTATTTGCAAGAAGGAAAATTAGAAGGATTTACGTCAAAATATCAAGCAAGGGAAATAGCTACTCAAACCGATCGAAATCAATATTTTTATTTGATGGTTGAACAGGCAATTAAAGATTATGCAACTTTTAATGAACAAAGAAAAGAAAATCCTAAGTTTGGTGATGGAATTGAAAATATGTTTAGTCAAGTCGGTCAAGCTGTATTAGAAGAACAATTTAATACGACTCATCTGGTTGAGCAACTGATTACAGATGATACGTTATTAAGTGCGATTGCGAAAAATTTTGATGGTCGATATTTAATTCCTGAAAAAGGAGATAGTCCTTTATTTGATAAAGTCCTTTCTGATTATGAAAGAGGCAATCCGATGTTTGCTATGAAAGTTAAGAATGCTTTAACAAATTTAAAAGATCAATTTAAAACACCAGGATACCAAGTCCCAACGAAAAGTGGTTTGATGAATCAAAGTCAACCTTTAGGAAAAGTTGCATAATTAGGTAGAAATTATTACTATTTTCTAGACAACTATCAATAGTAGTTTATAATACAGCTAAAGATTTCCATATTTTTCTGGCAACTTTTCTAAATTCTATTGAATATTCTCTTGATAATATAACTGTCAATTACAAAGAAAAAACGTTCATTTTATTGAATTTTTAAATTAGAATATGTATCATTATAGGTGAGGTGAAGAAGATGAATGAAAAGAGAAATTCTCAGGCAGGGTTCTATATCATTATAGCAGCTCTACTTATTATTATTTTTGGTATGCTATTTTATATTTTCAACAGCAAAGAAATGTTTTCTAGTAGTAATAATAAAAACAATAATGGAAATGAGCAGATAACAGATGACAAGAATAATACTCAAACAGACGAAGATCAAAGTAATACAAATGAAGAGCAAAATCGAGTTGTACAGCCGCTTGATTTGACAAAATGTTTGAATCATCCATCCTATACTTATAGTAATCCTAAATCATCTAATGCTATTAATGCAATTTCTACTACAATTGGTTCAGATAAGAAGAGTGTAACGCTTCAAATTAATTGGACAGACTTTTGGGGAGCAACTGCTTCTGTAAGAGAACCTCAAGGAACACAAAACTATCAAGTAACAGGATTTACAAAATCAATTAAAAGTGTTTTTGTTGGAGGAGCAGGACAAGATGTGACAGGAACTATAGTATATTATTTAATGGAAGATGGAACAGTAGAATCTACGAAAATATTAAAATCAGCTGCTGAAAATTTTGCAGTAAATATAGATGCCCAAAATAATTTTGCAACATCTGGAGCAATCGATGGTGTCTCTGATATAGCAGGATTTTATACAGTAGATGTTCAAGCAGATATGACAGGATATATGTCAACCATTGCAGCAAGATATGATGGACAATTCTATGATTTAGGTTAATTTAAATTATCCCATAAAAACTTAGTTCTTCTAAGTTTTTTTGTATAAAAATTTGTTTCTTAAAAAATACTTAAGTTAAAAATACGAAATCAATATTTCTTTTCATCAAGCTTTGTAAACTAAACAGGAACTTTTCTTGCAAAAACAAAAAACAATAAAAATCATTGCAAGGCACTTGAATTTTTGATATGATAAATCTAGATATTTTGGAAGCCATGAAAAGAAAAAAGTAAAAAGAAATTTGCATCAAGAGAGTCAGTGGTTGGTGAAAACTGTTCTGTAAATTCTTTCGAAAGCTCTTCTTTAGTTTCCTTGGTGAAACCCGTTAAAGTAAAAAGACCAAAAGTAGGATGGTACCGTGTATTTACACTCCTATAAAGGTCTTTTCTTTGTATAAAGGAGGTCGTATGGAACTATATTTAATTGGAGGAAAAGCAAAAAGTGGAAAAGATACTTTTGCAAAAGACTTACAAGAAGCCTATGAACCCTATTTCAAAAAAGTTGCGATGATTCATATTACAGAACCTCTTTTAGAACTTGCAAAAAACTACTTTGGATGGAATGGAGAAGAAGATGAAAAACCACGTGAACTACTTCAACAACTTGGAATTGAGATTATTAGAGATAAAATGAAAGAAAAAGATTTGCTCAAAAGACACTTAGTCGATAAAATTGAAATTCTCTCATCCTTCTTTGATGTGATTATCGTTCCTGATTTGAGACTGGTTGAAGAGTTTGTCTACTTAAAAGAAAAATATCCGAAAGCTGTTCAAATTCATCTTTTAAGAGAAAAAGAAAATGGACTTTTAGAAAACGAAAAAAGCCATTTAACAGAAAAAGACTTAGAAAATGATTACTTGTATGATTATGAAATTCAAAACACTTCTTTAGAAAAATTAAAAGAGCTTGCAGAGGAAATAGTCTTACAAAGAGAAAGGATGTGCTTTAAATGAAACAGTTGATTGCCGTTGTTGGAATGGCAGGAAGTGGCAAAAGTGTTGTGACAGAATATTTAGAAAAAAAAGGATTTACCCGTATTTATTTTGGTGGAGTTATTTATGATAAAATGAGAGAAGCAAATATTGAAATTACTCCAGAAAGTCAAAAAGAATTTCGTGAGAAGATCAGAAAAGAATTAGGAATGGGTGCGGTTGCAACACTTCTTCTTCCTAAAATAATTACTTCATATGAGCAAAATAATACAGTCTTAGATGGACTTTATTCTTGGGATGAATATTTAATTTTAAAAGAAGTATTTGGAGAAAAAATCAAACTTTTAGCTGTTGTTTCTCAAAAAAAGATTCGGTATGATAGAATTGGAAAAAGAAAAGAAAGACCTTTTAACCGATATGAAATTGAAAGACGTGATATTACAGAAATAGAAAACTTAGCAAAAGGTGGACCAATCGCTTTTGCAGATGAATTTATTTTAAATAATGGTAGTCAAAAGGACTGTGAGAGGCAATTAGATGAAATTTTATTACGATTACAAGAGGAGGATGTATAGATATGAGAAAAATGACAAGTATGGAAATTAGAGCCATGTGGAGAAACTACTTTGAACAACATGGGCATGCTTATTTTGAAAGTGCATCACTGATTCCAGTGAATGATGATAGTTTATTATGGATTAATGCAGGCGTTGCGCCTTTAAAAAAATTTTTTGATGGAAGCGTGATTCCGGATTCAAAAAGAATTGTCAATATTCAAAAATGTATTCGTACAAACGATATTGAAAATGTTGGTATAACAAAAAGACATCATACATTCTTTGAAATGATGGGAAATTTTTCTATTGGAGACTATTTTAAAAAAGAAGCAATTTCTTTTGCTTATGAATTATTAACCAGTGATAATTGGTTTGCAATCCCACTTGAAAAACTTTATGTGACTGTCTATACAAACGATTTGGATGCTTATCGCTATTGGAAAGAATTAGGTTTTATAGAAAGTCATATTATTAAACTAGATGGAAATTTTTGGGAAATTGGAGATGGACCTTGTGGACCAGATAGTGAAATTTTTTATGATCGTGGAGAAAAATATGATAAAGATAAAACGGCTTTAGAAAAATTAAAACAAGATCTAGAACAAGAAAGATATATTGAAATTTGGAATAATGTTTTTAGTCAGTTCAATGCTAAAGAAGGCGTTGCTCGTGAAAAGTATCAAGAACTTCCTCATAAAAATATTGATACGGGTGCAGGACTTGAGAGATGGTGTATTATTTTTCAAGATGTAGATAGTTCATTTGAGACCGATCTTTATCAACCAATTATGGAAAAACTTGAGAATTTAACAGGTATTTTGTATGATGGACAAACTCCATTTAAGGTTATAGCAGATCACATGAAAGCGATTACTTTTGCCCTTTCAGACGGAGCTGTTTTTGAAAATGGAGGAAGAGGCTATGTCTTAAGACGCCTTTTAAGAAGAAGTGTAAGATATGGTAAAAAATTAGGCTTTAAAGAACCATTCCTTTACAAATTAGTGGGAACTATTGTTGATTTAATGAAAGATGCTTATCCATATTTAGTAGAAAAGCAAGTTTTGGTAGAAACGCTTGTTCTTGAAGAAGAAAAACTCTTTTTAAAAACACTAGAAGCAGGAGAAAAACGTCTTTTAGAATTAACACAAGATGCTACGGATGGAAAAATTAGTGGAAATGATGCTTTCAAACTTTATGATACTTATGGTTTTCCATTTGAACTTACTTTAGAGTACTTAAATGAGTTAGGATTTACAACTTCAAAAGAAGAATTTGATAAATATATGTCTGAAGCAAGAAGAATTGCCAAAGAAAATGCCAAAACAAAAACTCAAATGGCAAGTCAGAAAAAAGTCCTTCTTGACTTTAAGAAAGAATCCACCTTTGTTTATGGTCTATATCGTTTGAAAAGCAATATTTTAGCCATTATTTCTAAAGATGATTTACCAAGAAAGTTGGATCATGATGGCTATATTGTTTTGAAAAGAACTTGTTTTTATTCAGAATCCGGTGGACAAGTATCCGATACAGGAATGATTATTGGCAATAATTTTAAAGCACGTGTTGTCGATGTTTTTAAAGGACCAAATGGTCAACATATTCATAAAATTCGTCTTTTAGATGGGGTTATTCAAGTTGGGGATGATTGTGAAGCAATTGTTGATAAAGAAAGAAGAAAAGCAATTGAAGCCAATCATAGTGCTGTTCATCTACTTCATTATGCATTACAAGATGTTGTATCTAATGATATTCGTCAAGCAGGAAGTTATGTAGATGAAATGCGTCTTCGCTTAGATTTTACTTATTCTGGTAAAATGACGGATGAGAAAATTTTGAAAGTTGAAGAAAAAGTCAATGAGCTTATCAATAAAAAGTTAATTGTCTCAACAGAAGTGATGCCACTGGATAAAGCAAAAGCTTTAGGGGCAATGGCACTTTTTACTGAAAAGTATGGAAAAGAAGTTCGGGTTGTTAAAATGGGAAAATCAATTGAACTTTGTGGTGGAACACATCTTAGTAATACAAAAGATGCCATTCGGTTTGCGATTTTTTCTTGCGAATCAAAAGGGAGCAATGTTTACCGAATAGAGGCTTGTACAAAAGATAGAGTAGAGTCCACTTTGTTTGAAGCAATAAAACCTTATAATGATGAAATGATGAAGCTTTTAATGAAAGCCAAAGAAATTTTAGAAGTGGCTTCAAAAGAAGGAATCGAATTGAGTTTTGATGTAGATATTGATCATTCAAAACCAACTTCTTATAAAGACATTATTTTCAATCAAAATGAGCTTTCTTACGTTCAGACTGAAGTGAAGACATTAGAAAAGAAATACCAAGACATGAAAGAACAAAAAATTCTTTCTAATCTTACAAAGTATTTAGATAAGAAAGAAATGATAGGAAATATTCCTCTTCTTTATTTAGAATTTGAAAATGAAGAAATTCCACTTTTAAAAACAATCATTGATGCTGTGAGTAATCAAATTGAGAAAAGTGTTGTTTTCATGATTAATCACCGAATAGATGGTAGTGTTAACTTTTTGTGTCGAAGTCGAAGTGAAAATATCAACGCAGGTTATTTAGTTAAAAATGCCAGTTTACTACAAGGTGGTAATGGGGGAGGTAACATGACCTTTGCTCAAGGTGGTGGAAAGAGTCATGATCATCTTGAACAAATCTACGCCCTTGTTTTAGAAACACTACGAAAGGAAAATTTCTCATGACCTATGTATTAGTTGGTCCAAGTTATCTTGCCCCTTTAAAAGAAGAAGAATTGATCTTAGAAAATCATTTTCAAGACGAAGAGAGATTTACTTATGGAATCGAGGAAATTTCTCTTTTTACTCTTTTAGAACATATAAATACCATTTCCTTTTTGTCTCCTAAGAAAGTAGTGATTTTAAAAGATGCTTTTTTTCTCTCTAGTGATGGTCCCCGAAAAGTTAGTGATGAAGAGGTCAGTGCATTGACTTCATACTTGCAAAATCAAAGTCAAGATGTTCTTCTTATTTTAAGAGTAGAAAAACTCGATGAGAGAAAGCGAAATCTCATGAAAATAATTCGTGATAAAACAACAATGATTCAGCTCAATATGAATTTAGAGGAAAGAATCAAGACACATTTTAGAGAATATCAATTAGAAAATGGTGTAATAAATTCTTTAATGCTTGCTGTAAAAGGGGAAGAAGCACGTATTGACAGTGAATGTGAAAAATTAAAAACTTACCGCATGAATGAGAAGAAGATAACGAAAAAAGATGTAGAAGATCTGGTAAAATTCTCTTTGCCAGATCAAGAAGAGACCATTTTTTCTTTTTCAAGAGCACTTGCATCCAAAGACAAAAGAAAAGCTTATCAAGATTATTCGTATTTGAAGCAAATGGGTGTAGATCCAATTTTTCTCTTAGGACTTTTAGAAAGTCAGTTTCGTACACTCTATCAAGTGCAGGTTTTAAAAGATAAGGGTTATACAAAGGAAAAAATTGCAGATTCACTCAAAATGCATCCATATCGTGTTTTAAAGACACAAGAACTACTACATTTTTTTACCAAAAAGGATATTCGAAATTATCTTCTTTTAATTCAAAGCTTCGATTACAAGATGAAAAGCGGTCAAATTGATTCACAATTTCTCATAGATTTATTAATTATGCGTGTATAATAAAAGTAGGAGGTATTATGTTAAAAGTTGAAAATATTTCAAAAAACTATGGGAAAGTCAAAGCTGTTGATCATCTATCATTTACCTGTGATAACGGAGAAATTTTTGGGCTTTTGGGTGAAAATGGTGCTGGTAAAACAACAACTTTTCGAATGATTATGGGACTGTTAGAAACAAAAGAGGGGAAAATAACTTTAAATGGTGAAAAAATTGACTATACAAAAACAGACAAAATAGGCTTTGTTACTGAAGAGAGGAGTCTACTGACAAAGTTGACTGTTGAAGAACAAATCCAATTTTATGGTGCTTTAAAAAATATGCAAGATAAGCGGATTGATGAAGCAATTACTTACTGGTTAAAAAGATTTCAAATTGAAGAATATCGAACAAGAAAAATAAAAGAACTATCCAAAGGAAATCAGCAAAAAATTCAATTTATTTGTGCTGTTATGAATCATCCGAAACTCTTAATTTTAGATGAGCCATTTACAGGACTTGATCCGCTGAATGTTAAAATGCTAAAAGAGGCTATTTATGACTTAAAAAAAGAAGGCTGCTCTATTATTTTTTCATCTCATCAGATGGAATATATTGAAGAATTTTGTGAAAAATTGGTTATTCTAGTTCATGGTAAAGCAATTTTAAACGGCTACTTAAATGAAATTAAAAAAGAATATGGAATTCAAAAAATTGAAATCATTGGAGATGTCTCTAAAGAAGAGATTGAAAAAATTAAAGGAGTTCGAGAAGTTATTGTAAAAAATAATAAACTGGTTGTTCAAATTGAAAATGAAACGGTGGTTGAGAAAGTCTTTGAAAAAATAAAGATGAATAAAATTTTAAAATTTGAGGCGATGGAACCCACTTTAAATGAGATTTTTATTCAAAAGGTAGGTGCACTAAGATGAGTCGAAAATTTTGGTATTTAACAAAAATGAGCCTATTTAAAAAGGTAAAATCCAAATGGTTTTTAGGTGTCAACATTCTTTTTGCCCTTTTAATTATTTTTCTTTGCAATATAGATAGTTTGATTACTTTTTTCGGAGGAGATTTTGATGAAGGCTCTCAAATTGTAATTTTAGATGAGACAAAAGAAGTTGGTTCATCTCTAAAATCCTTATTGCTATCAAGTGAATATAATACTGATGATAATACACGTTACCAAGTTTCATTTTCTAGCAAAAGCTTAGATGATGAGAAAAAATTACTTAATAAAGAAAATGATAATAGAATTCTTATCGTATTAGAAAAAGATGCAACGCATTATTTAAAAGCAAAAATAATCAGTCATGATAAAATAAGCTCTTTGGACTATCAAATTTTAGTTCAAAATATTAATCAAGTTAAAAGCGCTTATGCACTCTCGCTTTCAAATATCAATCCTCAAGAACTTGAACAAATTTCAAGTCCAGTTGAGATTGAAAGAGAAGTTTTATCAACGGATAAAACAGCAAGTGAAAATATGGATTTAGTGATGAATACAGTCTTTCCGATTATTATTATGCCAGTATTTATGCTTACGATATTTTTAGTCCAGATGATTGGCGCTGATATTTGTGAAGAAAAAAGTACGCGCAGTATGGAAGTTATTATTTCAAATGTCAGTGCAAAGGTTCATTTTGCATCTAAAGTTGTTGCTGCAAACTTGTTTGTTCTTATTCAAGGATGTCTTCTGTTCTTATTCGTTCTTTGTGCATTACTGATTCGAAATGCTTTAGTTGGAAAAAATACTCTTTCTAGTGTATCCACTTTCGTTAAAGATATATTGGGTGGACTAGCAACCACTGGATTTATTGATAAACTTTGGTATTTTATTCCACTATTTCTTCTTTTAATAATTGTCTCTTTTATTGCTTATTCATTTCTTGCGGGTATTTTAGCAAGTATTACGACGAACATGGAAGATTTTCAACAGATTCAAACTCCAATGATGATAATTTCTCTTTTAGGATATTATCTTTCTATAATGGCTGGTGCATTTGAAGGCAGTTTATTTATTCGAATTTTGTCTTATGTTCCATTTATTTCCAGTCTTTTATCTCCGGCACTTTTTATTTTAGGGCAAATCAGTCTTTTGGATGTTTTTCTCTCTATTTTAATAACTTTATTTGTTATTTTCTTATTCCTTCGTTATGGAATGCGGATTTATAAAGCCGGTATTTTAAATTATTCTAATGAAAAAATTTGGACAAGATTTGCCAAAACAATTCGTAATAAAGATATTTAAATGAAAGGAAAAAATTTATGAAATGTCCTTACTGTCATGTACCAATGTATAAGGGGTGTTGTCTTCGATGTGGGTTTATGGAAAATGGTGTTATTGTAAATAGAGAAGAAAAAGAAGTCACGGACTTAGAAAAAATGTTGGGAGACTCTTATTTACCACTTATACGAAATCAAAATAAGTGGACACTGTTTTTCCTAGGACCTCTTTATTTATGCTATCGAAATTATTTTTGGTTTGGTTTTTTACTTGAAAGTGGTGAACTTCTTTTTCTCTATCTCTTTTTGATGTTTTTACATTCCACTCATTTTCTTTTTTTGAATGCCATTTCACTGCTTCCATTTTGGATTTTTCTTTATTTTCTTGTCGTGAGAATCTTGGGAGTCTATACTTTAAATTCTATTTATTTTTCGCTTTTAAAAAGCAAAGTCAAAAAAATGAATGCCCAAGAAAAAGAAGAAAAAATATCCCATATTCAAACGAAAAGTTATCTCAAAGTTGTAATCTCAATTCTATTATTTGTTTTACTATATATTCTATTTGTTATTTTTCTTAGACTTTTTTAAAGAAATTCATAAAAAAAGAGCAAAACGTCTTTTTAGCATGCTCTTTTTTTACTTAAAGTTTTTTCCTTATCAGGGATTGCTGTTATTTGATAAGGATGAGCAATTGTATCGACAAATTTTAATGCTTCAGTTGGATTTAGAAACAGACTCATGCCATTATATAAGGGGTGAAACGCGAGTTGTTTTTCTTGTAATAAATCTTGATCAATTAAAACTTCAAATTGCTTTTCTTTATCATATGTGAGTGAAAATAAAGAGACATTTCCAGGTGTGGTGTTTAAAAGTGATTTCATCTCATCTTGTGGTAAAAACTCTAATTTTGATGCATGTAATTGCTCTTTTAATGTACTTAAATCTAATTGTTTTGTATCACTGAGTATGATTAAAAACTTTCTTCTTTTTCCTTTTCTCTCACGAAGAAGTAAATTTTTACAGATACAGTAATCACTCTTTTCTCCAATATAGTAAGAAAATCTTTGATAGTATTTTCTGGATTCATCACAACTAATGACTTCTTTATGTTTGATACAATAATTGTAATGAATTCCTTTCTGTGTAAGAGATTGAATAAACTCTTTTGCAATCATAATTTTTTCTCCAATAATAGAGTCAGTTGGTAGGGTGGAAATAAGTTCCATTGTTATCATTCCTTTCATTTTCAATAGAAAAAGACTAGTCATCCATATGGGACGAAACTAGTCTTTATTTTCCGCGGTACCACCCAAATTATCTATTTATAGATCTCTTTTTCGATTCAATTAAATCTAGTACGTGGTAACGGCATACATTTCCCGGCTTAGTCTACTTATTTTTTAAATGTTCGGTAAGCAGCTCCAAAGTGTTCTTTCAATAAAAGACTGTATCTAGCTCTCATCCTCCTAGACTTTCTGGGACAATCTTAAGTTATTTACTTTTCTTTCTCACAGCTTGTTACTAATATTATATGTAAAAAGACAAAGAACTGTCAAACAAAAAATAAAATTAAACAGGAATTTTTAAAATTTGTCCGATTTGTAAAACATTGCTGGTTAAATTATTTAAATTTTTAATCGCATCAACAGAAGTATTATATTTAATGGCAATAGAATAAAGAGTATCATTTCTTCGAACAGTGTACTCAATATAGTCTGTTGTTGTGCTTTCTGTTGGAATCTTTAAGACTTGCCCAATTTGTAGAGTGTTGCTGACTAAGTTATTGAGTCTTTTAATTTCATCGACTGTTGTATCGTATTGCCTTGCAATGGAATAAAGAGTGTCATTTCTTTGAACAACATAGTTAATATAGTTTGTACTTTGATTTTCTCCTACAGGAATTCTTAGAACTTGCCCAATTTGTAGAGTGTTGCTGACTAAGTTATTGAGTCTTTTAATTTCATCCACTGTCGTGTCATATCGTCTTGCGATTGAATAGAGGGTATCATTTCTTTGAACAGTGTAATCAATATAATCTGTTGTTGTGCTTTCTGTTGGAATCTTTAAGACTTGCCCAATTTGTAGAGTATTGCTGACTAAGTTATTGAGTCTTTTAATTTCATCCACTGTCGTGTCATATCGTCTTGCAATGGAATAAAGAGTATCATCTCTTTTGACCGTATAAGTAATATAGTTGTTGTCATTATTATTATCATCACTACTAGATCCTCCTGCACATGGAGCAAGGTTTCCATATAAGCTATTTATTCTATTCCATGTTTGATTATTGACAACACCAGATGTGGTTAAGTCATTTAAAAGTTGAAATCGCTTAACGGCATTTTCCGTTTCTAAATCAAAAATTCCGTTTACTTCACTGGTATAATATAAAAGTGCTTTTAGTTTTGTTTGAAGTTCTTCTACATCTTCTCCTTCATCACCAATAGAAAGGGGAAGGGTTAATCTCAAAAGATTTTCTTCATTTTCTGTTTGCATAAATAAAAGACGCCAAAGATCGGCTGTAACAACTCCTGTTTCTTCTAAATTATTTGCATTTTGAAAAGCTTTTACTCCAACAAAGGTGGAATTGCCGAAGCTACCTGTAATCATTGCATGATAAAATCCTAGTATTTTTAACTTTTCTTGAAGAATTTTGACATTATCTCCCGTATCATCCATTTCTAAAAGGATCCCATTTGTTTCATTCACTTAATTCTTCACCTCGATTCATTATATGCATTTTAAAGTAAAGTATTATATATAATAAATTAGAGGTGAAATATGGCAAAAGGATATTTAATTGTCAATGTTTATAGTGGAAGTGTTGCAAATCCAGTAAGGGGTGCAAGTGTTGTTATTTCAAAAAATGGTCGAGATTTAATGACAACTCTAACCAATGAAAATGGTCAAACAGAAAAAATAACACTTGATACTGTCGATAAAGATTATTCGATGGAAGATCAAAAAGAAGTAAGACCTTATGAGACGTATGATTTACTTGTCAGTTCTTTAGGACTTACAAATGTTAAATTGGAAGGCGTTCAAATATTTGATGAAATTACTTCGATTCAAGATGTTTATTTAGCATCTATTGATGAAGAAATTATTGATAAAGTAGAAGAGATTACTCCGAATACTTTATGGGGTGATTATCCTCCTAATACAGCTCTTGATCAAGAAAATGAAAGTGGTATTGCTCCTATTGTTTTAAAACAAGTGATTGTCCCTAAAAATATTGTGGTTCATGATGGAATTCCAAGTAATAATAATGCACCTAATTATGTTGTTCCTTTTATAGACTACATTAAAAATGTTGCAAGCAGTGAAATATATAGTACATGGAAAGAAGAAACCATTAAAGCAAATGTCTTAGCAATTATTTCATTTACTTTAAATCGTATTTTTACAGAGTGGTACCCAAGTAGGGGATATGATTTTACGATTACATCCTCAACAAGTTATGATCAAAAATATACAAGAAACGGAACAATTTTTGAACCCATTAGCAATGTTGTGGACGAAATTTTTGCAAATTATATTCGCTATGGTATTCGAACAGAACCTCTTCTTGCCCACTATAAAAGTGATACTAAAGAAGAAGGATATTTAAGCCAATGGGGTTCAAAAGCTCTTGGAGATAGGGGATATACTGCTTTGGAAATATTAAGATATTATTATGGAAATAGTATTAATATTTACGAGGCAGTAGTTGATGAAGATTACCCATATTCTTTTAAAAGACGCTTAGAGTTAGGAGATTGTAGTGAAGATGTTTATATCTTACAAAATACGCTCAATTATATTCGTGGAAGTTATCCAGGAATACCTGTAATTTCAAATCCGACTGGTTATTTTGATCAAGAAACAAAAAATGCAGTTTTAACCTTTCAAAAAGTTTTTTCTCTTTTAGAAACAGGTGAAGTTAATTATCAAACTTGGTATAAACTCTCTTATATTTTAACAGCTGTTAGCAATATGGCATCGAGTGTTTATTCGTAAAGAAGCTCGTGTTATTATGAATTAAAAATGAATCTGTTAATCAACAAATTCATTTTTTTGTGGTGATTTTTCTAATAAAGGTTCCTTCTATCAAATAGATAAATCTTGGATTTCTTTCTCACTTAGTCCTGTTACTTTAGATATAAATGAAATGTTCATATTTTCTTTTAAAAGATTTCTTGCGATTTCTTTTTGCCCCTGAGCAAGTCCTTCAAATTTTCCTTGTTTTACTCCTTGCTTTATCCCCTGTTTTATCCCTTGAACAATTCCTTTTGCTTCTCCTTCTTCATAGGCAAGAGCTTTTTCCGTATTTGCCATTACAATCAT
>CANQHD010000025.1 GCA_947623625.1 uncultured Bacilli bacterium | reverse complement strand
TTTTACTATTTCTACCAATTTAGTCTTACAAATTCTATTTAGTTCTACTTTCTGAAATTTAACTTTTCATTTGAGCTAAGTTTTTTTTAATATGAATTTATTGAACCTTTTATTTAGACTTGGATGTCTTTAATTTGACGACTGTACACCCAGGATTGATAAAAGATAAGTAATAAGACTCTACTCTTTTATCTTTCCCAAGATACAATTGCACTTCTTTTTGTAAAATTCCATACCCAATTCCATGAATTATTATACATGTCTTTTCTCCCATACGCAACACATCTGTTAAAAAATCTTTAACAGCAATACGAGCACTTTCTCGATCATAACCATGCAAATCAATGGAAGGTGTCGTCGAAAGTATTATTTCCCTCATCAGTCTTTAAAACATCTTCTAGTGAAGGCATTGAAAATCGACTGCCTAATTTTGTAACTGAAAGCGCTCCTGCAATATTGGATAAACGTATTGCTTTAATCAGTGGGTAGCCCATTGCAAGGAAATAAGTAAGAGCACCATGAAAAATATCTCCTGCACCAGTTGAGTCAACTAAAGGAACAGAAATGGATGGAATTATTTTATATTCATCACCGATTTTTGCAAAAGCACCATGACTTTCTAAGGTAATGATAATTTCATTTTGAAAATCATTCTTTAATTGATGATAAATAGAAAGAATTGAATCGATATTACTATAGTCTATTTTCTTTTTTGTATAGTCTTCTGCAAAGTCATGTGAACAGACAACATAACGAACTAAAGGACAAAGAAAGACCGTGGATTCTCTAAAGCTTCCAGCATCGAGAATTGTAAGAGCTTCTTTGTTTCTTTCTAACACTTTTTTAGCAATTTCAGGCTCTTCTCCATCCACTAAAATGACATCGTATTTATCAAGAGGCTCCACTGTCATTTTTTGCTCATTTTTATCTAAGGCAGAAAGAATTGTTCTAGATCCATTCTTCGTATTCGCGATAATAAAGCCTAACATGGTATGAACAAGATTGGACTGCTCTAAATAAGTGATATCTACACCAATTTCCTTAAATTCCTTGACGATTTTTTTCCCATAATAGTCAGAGCCAACCATTCCAGAGAAAGAAACATCACATCCCCATTTTGCCAGTAAATAAGCCGCATTCGAAGCAGGACCCCCACCACAACTTGCTGTGCTTTTTAGTCTTGTCTTTGTATTTTCTTTCGGATAGTGATCGGTCTGAAACGTAATATCATAAGAGGCATGACCTAAACATAAAAATTTCATGAAAATTCTCCTTTCTTTTTTAAAGCTTCTTTGACAGGTTGATAGCTTCTTCTATGTTCTTTTAAAACGCCATATTTCATCAAAGCTTCTAAATGTTTCTTAGTAGGATAGCCTTTATTATTTTTAAAATCATACATCGGATATTTCGAATCGAGTAAATCAAGCATCCTATCTCTTGTTACTTTAGCAATCACCGAAGCTGCGGATATGGTAATGCTTTTTAAGTCTCCTTTAATAATAGAAGTTGTTGGAATAGTAATATCAAGAGGCATCGCATCAATTAAAATATGTTCAGGTTTAATCGGACAATTTTCAATAGCTCTTTTCATCGCAATTTTCGTTGCTTCATAAATATTATATGTATCTATTTCTTGAGCACTACACATTCCAATACCAATTCCTAAGGCTTGTTGTTGAATTAAGTCAAAAAAAAGTTCTCTTTTTTTAGCGGTCAACTTTTTAGAATCTGTTAGTCCATCCAGTTGAAATTGTAAGGGAAGAATAACACAAGCTGTCACAACAGGACCAATTAAAGGACCTCTTCCTACTTCATCCACACCTGCAATGAGTTGAATTCCTTTTTCTCTTAAATTTCTCTCATATTGATAATTATCTATCTCGTCTATTTCTTTTCTTTTCATATTTATAGTGTAACATAAAATAAATGAAAAAGAAGAAAAAAGTAAAAGAAAAAGAGTCATTTTTTATGATAAACTCTTTTTACTGTGTCTCTTTTAAATTGTAATAAACCTCATTCACATCATCAATATCTTCTAATGCTTCAACAAGATTTTCTACTTTTTCCTTTGTCTCATCATCTACTTCAACCGTATTGATTGGTAAATAAGTCACTTCTGATGTTAAAAACTCTTTGACACCGATAGCTTCTAATGCTTCTTTAGCATGAATTAAATTTTCGCTTTTCATCGTTATTTCATATGTATTTTCTTGATGAATAACATCGTCTGCTCCTGCATCAAGGCTTGCTAACATCACATCATCTTCACTATATCCATCTGGAATTTCAATCATTCCAATTCGCTTAAAAAGATAGGAAACACTTCCATCTGTTCCAAGATTACCACCTTTTTTGGTAAAAGCACTTCTGACTTGAGACGCTGTTCGATTTCGATTATCTGTTAAACAATCCACCATAAAAGCAACACCGGATGGACCATATCCTTCATATCGAACTGCTTCAAAGTTTTCTCCTTCGTTTGTTCCTTTTGCTTTATCAATCGCTTTTTGAATATTGTCTTTTGGCATATTTGCAGCTTTTGCTTTTTCAACAACCAATCTTAATGCTGCATTGCTATCAGGATCCGCGTTTCCAGATCTTGCTGCTACATATAACTCCTTTGCTAATTTTTGAAAAACTTTTCCTCTTGCTTGATCAAGAGCTCCTTTTTTCCGATGAATGGTTGCCCATTTTGAATGTCCACTCAAATGAAATTCCTCCTTTTTTACTTTAAATAACTCATTTTCTCACTTAGAAAATTATATTATCACAAATTGATAGAGTTTTCTATTGTTATTTTTACTTTTTAGAAGAAATTCACAAGAAAAACGTGAAGAAAGACATAAATGGAACATCTTCTTCATAAAAAAAACTAGGTGAAATTTTTTATGAATCAAACGGCTTATGCTTTTCTTCTATCCTTCATCGCAGGACTATCCACTCTTCTTGGAGCAATTCCTATTTTTTTTAAAATGAAAAGAAAAGAGAAAATAATTGTCGCTTCACTTTCTTTTGCTGCTGGAGTCATGAGTTGTGTCTCAATTACTGATTTAATCCCTGAATCTTATCATTTAATTCAAAAAATCTTTCTGCCCTTTCCCAGTCTTTTACTCCTTCTCATTTTCTTTTCAATTGGTGTTTTAATCTCAATATTTATCGATAAACTTTTTCCTCAAAAAACATCACACCAAACAAAGCAGATGAGTCTTTATCGCTTAGGAATCATCTCAATGATTGCGATTATTGCTCATAATCTTCCCGAGGGAATTGCGACTTTTTTATCTAGTCAATCCAACTCAAAATTAGGACTTATGTTGACAATTGCGATTGCACTTCATAATATTCCTGAAGGAATTAGTATTGCGATTCCTATTTTTTATAGCACAAATTGTAAAGCAAAAGCCTTTTTATATACTCTGTTATCTGGACTTTCAGAACCACTTGGTGCAGTTCTTGCTTTTTTATTCTTAAGTCCAATTGTCACGCCCTTAATGATGGGATTTCTTCTTGCAATTATCGCAGGAATTATGCTGCATATTTCTTTTTATGAACTTCTTCAAGAATCTTTGTCTTATCAGATAAAAAGGGCAACTTCTTTTTTCTTTATTATTGGTATTTTGTTTATGTATTTATCTCATTTATTAATGGGATAGCGATTTTTTGGAATTATGCTATAATAGGCTTGGTGATTTTTATGGATAAACCTTTAGCACAATTACTTGCACCCAAAACAATCGATGAAGTGATTGGACAAAAACATTTATTAGGAGAAGGAAAAGTCTTACGTAATCTTGTTCAAAAGAAAAAAATTTTTTCGATGATTTTATTTGGAAAACCAGGTATTGGAAAGACATCTATTGCGCAAGCAATCGTAAATGATCTGAGTGTTCGTTATCGTTTTTTAAATGCAACCGTTCATAATAAGAAAGATTTTGATATTGTTTTAGAAGAAGCAAAAATGTACGATGGGATGGTCCTTATTATGGATGAGATTCATAGATTAAATAAGGATAAGCAAGACTTACTCCTACCCTGTCTTGAAAGTGGTTTAATTACTTTAATTGGAATGACAACTGCAAATCCATATCATGCCCTTAATCCAGCAATTCGAAGCCGATGTCAATTATTTGAATTAAAGGACTTAGAAAGAAATGAGATTAAAGAAGGTCTAGAGCGAGCCCTTCATCTTGATCTAATGAAAGGAATTACTTTTGAAGAGGACGCGATTGACTACATTGTCAATGCCAGTGGAAACGATTTAAGGTTTGCTTATAATTTGTTAGAAATTTGTGCCATTGCTTCTAATGAAAAAACGATTACGAAAGATTTTGTCAAAGAAGTAAACAATAGACCTGTTTTCTTTCACGATAAGGATGGAGATGGCTACTATGATGCTTTATCGGCTTTTCAAAAGTCTATTCGTGGAAGTGATCCGGATGCTGCAATGCACTATCTGGCACGACTTCTTACTGCAGGAGATTTAGAAAGTATTTTTCGAAGAATGAGTGTGATTGCTTATGAAGATATTGGACTGGCGAACCCCTCAATTGGACCTAAAGTAATGGCAGCGATTTCTGCTGCGAAATTAGTAGGACTTCCAGAAGCTCGAATTCCTTTAGGCGCTATTGTCTTAGAAATGGCACTCTCACCAAAGTCCAATACGGCATCGAGCGCAATCGATGAAGCAATGGCAGATATTGAAAAAGGAAATGTGGGAACCATTCCAAGTCACATTCACAATGGAAATCCTCAATACAAATATCCGCATAATTTTAAGGGAAGCTATGTCAAACAGCAATATCTTCCAGATTCGTTAAAAAACAAAAAGTATTATCATCCAAAAGACTTGGGATATGAAAAAACACTCAAGCAAGTTTATGAGCGTTTAGAAAAAATTAAGAATCCATCTACCTAATTGGTTCTTTTATTTGGAGAATAATATGAATAAGCCGTTGGAATTGAATAATGATTGAGTTCATCTTGACTTACCCAAATGAATGTATCGCTTTGATTCAAAACTTTTACAAAGTATCCATTCATTTCCCAGACAAGATGAGTAAAAACATGCTTTTTTATAGGCAACTGTTCAATACTTAAAACAGAATAGTTATTGTTTTTACACCAAAATAGCACATCCTCTTTTTCCTTGGCATAACTCATTTCAGGGAATTGATAAAGACCACTCAATAATCCTTTATCAGGACGCTTTAGCAAAGCATATTTTCCTTGACATTCTAAAATAAGAATGGTTTTCTTTTCATGACGTTTCACTATTTTTTTCGTCTTGACAGGAAGAAGATGAACCCAATCATTTTGATAGGCTTTACAGCTTTCCATTAAAGGACACAAATAACATTTAGCATTCGAATTTGGAAGACAGATTGTCGCTCCTAAATCCATTATTGCTTGATTGAACTCTTTGGCATTCGAAGAGGTTAATACTTCTTTAATGCGGTGTTCCATCTTCACCTTTGTAAAAGAATGCGTAATTTCTTCAAAAAGACCTAAATATCTACTTATAACACGAAGAGCATTTCCATCTACAGCAGGATTGGGTTCATGAAAAGCAATCGAAGTAATCGCCCCTGCTGTATAGCTTCCAACACCAGGTAAAGATAAGATTTTCTCATACTCTCTTGGAAAGATTCCTTGATATTTTTCTACGATAACTTGGGCTGCTTTCTTTAAATTTTTAGCCCGTGTATAATAACCGAGTCCTTCCCAAGTTTTGAATAATCTATCTTCACTAGCATTTGCTAAAGAGACTATATTGGGGAAAAGAGTTAAAAATCGTTGATAATACAAAAGGACTTTATCCACTCTTGTTTGTTGGAGCATAATCTCAGAGATCCAAATTGCATACGGATCTTTTGTTTTTCTCCATGGTAAATCCCTTTTAGAATTTTGATACCATAAAAGAAGAGGTGCGACCATTTTTTCTAAGACTTTTTCTTTTAAAACAGAATAAGCTTTTTCTAAATCTTCTTCTTGATAAGCGGCATTTAAAGCAGATGTAGATGGAAGAGCAATTGCAGGCATTTCAAGTTCTTTTTCTTGATATTTTTGATAAAGCTCTTGGGCTTTATTGCCTGTTGTATAAATTCTTGCAATTTGACTTTGTAAAATCAAGCGGTCAAGCTTTGTTGGGACAACCTTTTTTATCGTTGCATCCTTTGAGCCAACAATCTCACATGAATCTATCACATCGTATAATGCGATTTTATGCTTTTTTAAAAATTCTTTTTTTTCATCAATAGAAGATGGATACTCATCCTCAAAAACTTTTGCTAAGACTTTCCAAAAACGATTCTGTTTATGCATATAATAAAATCCAAGTTCTCGAGATTTAACACTGGGAAAACTTCCAAGAATTAAAAGAGTTGAGTCCTCTAAAACAAAAGGTGGAAATTCATGTTTTGCTTGCATTTTTGTCACATCCTTTTCAAATACTACTTGTAAAAAAACATTCGTCCGTTATCAACTTTTTTATCTCAATTTGATAATTTTTCTCGATTTTTTCAATTTTAGCTTTTTCGTCTTGATCATCCCTACTTTTTGCTAGAAAAATTTTCTCATGAATCACCTCTAACCCCTGATAAGTTGCGTCTTTTATTTTTAAACATTCTTTTAAATACCAGTCAATTCTCTCACTCAATAAAATTCCAGCTTCTTTCTCAGCAATTAAAAGTCCCCTTTTTAAATGTTTTTTAATCAAAGTTTTAAACAATTCATTTTGATAAAGATTTAAAAGTTCTCGAACATCTCCACCCATAATATAAATAATATCTGTTTTCTTTAAAATGGACATATTTCTAGAAGTTAATTCTGTATAAATGACTTTCTTTGCCCCTTTTTCTAAAAGAAGTTTTATCATTCCATCTTGTAGGCGAAAAGCACTTGTTGAGAGTGTATTAGCATTTCCTATTAAAATAATATCTTTCTCTTGAATTAAATTTACAATCGTTCTATCGACTTGCTTATCTACAAAAAATCCAGCGCCTACTAATATATTAAAAGGCATAAAACCACCACCTGTTTTCATTATAACTAAAACGTATTTTCTCGATTTTTTACTTCCTTCATCCGTTTATTTGATAGATAGAATAGCTAAATTAAAAAGAAAGAGCTTTTATTTTTATCTTTTCAGCGAGAAGAATTTAAAAAAGAAACTGTCTTTAGCTTTCCCCAAACTCTTCTTTTTCAGAAAACAAACAAATACTTTCAACATGATAGGTATTGGGGAATAAATCAATGAGTTCTATCTTTTTTAAAACGTATTTTTCTTTTAGAAAAGAAATATCTCTTGTTAGAGTTGCTGGATCGCATGAGATATAAATGATGTTTTTAAAAGAGCTTTTTAAAAGAAAGGATCTTGTCTTCGAGTCCAGTCCTCTTCTTGGGGGATCTAAAATAACTGTATCATATCCACTTGGAAGTTGACTAAATAAATCTTCAACTTTACCACACGCAAATTCAACGTTATTTATGTGATTGATCTCTTTATTTTTATTGGCATTTAAAACAGCCTCTTTAATAACTTCAACCCCATAAACTTTCTGAACTACTTTTGAAATAATCAGTGAAATAGAACCCACACCACAGTAGAGATCAAGCACATTTTCTGCTTTTGTCTCTTTTAAATAAGAAATAACTTTTTGATAAAGAACTGTCATTCCCTCTAAATTGACTTGAAAAAATGACTTATAAGAGACTTGAAAGCGAACATTTAAAACAGATACTTCCAAATAAGAGTCTCCTTTTATTTTCTGATCTTGATAATATAAACTGTCCAAAGAGAAAAGAGAAGAAAAGTCAGGCTTCCGTGCATTTTTAGATTGAATAACTCCCATTATCTTTTCGCCAAAGCAACGTATCATCACTTCAAATTCCCCATCATTTTCTTTTGCAAAAGTCCATAAATTTTGTAAAGCATCATTCATCTTTTCTAAAATCAATAAACAATGATCTATTGGAAGCAATTCATGAGTAGATTCTTTATAGTAACCTACTTGATGAGATCGAATATGAAAAGTAGCTTTGTTTCTATAATAAGTAGATGAAACAGATGTTATTTGAAGTGGAGAAGAAAGTTGAATATGGGCATTTTTAGATAACAGATTTTCCACTTTTTTCACCTTAAAATCAAGTTGTTCTTGTCGAGATAAATGACGAAGCGCACAGCCACCACAAAAAAAGAAAAATGGACAATCCGTTAAAGGGGCATCCTCCAAATCAACTCTTCCCTCTAAAAAATTTTTCTTTTCTTTTACAACTTCGCAAGAGCCTTGATAACCTATTTTGGTTTTAGGAACAAAACAGACAAGTCCTTCTTCTTTTGAGATACCTCTTCCAAAATCATCATAACCTATAATTTTAACATCTATTTTCTTCTTCATAATTTTATTATAACGAATTTTTGGATAAATTGAAAAGATTTTTTCCATATTAATAATAAGGAGAAACGTATGATTACAAAAGAAAAGTTAAAGATGGCATTTGGAAGTTCAAGTGACTTTACTGAAAGAAAGATAAAAATTAAAAGATGGAATGTGGATGTTCTTTTTATTGAAGTGTTAGTTGACAGTGAATATATCAATGATTTTATCTTAAAAAAACTGACGAATCTTCACAAAAAGCCTACCAAAAAAGAACTTTTGAAGTCCCTACCTAGCAATAATATTTTAGAAGTAAAACTAGAAAAAGATGCTTTAGACTATCTTTGCAAAGGCTTCACTCTTATTCATACAAAATGGGCAACTCTTGCAATCGAGACACGGGCAAGCATCGATCGAGGCATTGGAACTTGTGAGATGGAAAGTGTTATCATTGGTCCAAGGGATGCTTTTAATGAAAACTTTAATACAAACTTAGGCTTAATTCGAAGACGAATTCGATCCAATGATTTGCATACCAAAACTTTTTTTGTCGGTGAAAAAACAAGAGCAAAGTTGGCTGTTTTATATATGAATTCAATTGTTAATATTCAAAATGTCGAGAAAATTTGTTCCAAAATAAAAAAAATTAATACCGATGGTATTTTAGATAGTGCTTATTTAAAACGTTACTTAAAAGAAAAAAATACAATTTTTCCAACACTCATTTCAACGGAGAGACCGGATCGCTGTTCAATGGCTCTTCTTGAAGGGAAAGTTGTCATAATACTTGATAATAGCCCTTATGCTTTAATACTTCCTTCTTTTTTCATTGATTTTTTTCATACTCCAGATGATTATTATCAAAAGGATACAACCATTACTTTTATTCGAATAATTAGACTCCTTGCTTTCTTTATCTCTATTTTTACCCCGGCTTTTTATGTTGCTGCTATTACGCACAATCAAGACGCAATTTCTCTATCCCTTTTAATTAGTTTCGTCTCCCAAAGACAAGGTGTTCCATTCTCTGCCCTAATTGAAGCGCTTTTTATGAGCATCTCTTTTGAAATACTAAGGGAAAGTGACTTAAGAAAACCTTCTGTTGCAGGGACAGCTCTTTCGATTTTAGGAGGACTTATTTTAGGAGATGCCGCAGTCAGTGCTGGGCTTATCTCTCCAATCATGATTATTGTCATTTCAATATCAGCAATATCAGGACTTGCCTTTTCATCGATTGAAATGACATCTTGTATTCGATTTTTTCGCTTCCTGTTATTAATCTTATCGATGGCTTTTGGAACATTTGGTATTTATATAGGACTTTTAATTTTACTTGCAACACTCTCATCAACAACCACTCTGAACTTACCATATCTTGCACCTTTCTCACCTTATATTCCAAGTGAAATGAGTGATGCCATAATTAAAACAAGAGTGAAAAAGAAACGCTTACGAAACCCACTTTTAACAAAGAATAAAGAAAGGGGCAATTAAATGAAAAAAAAATTAGGAGTTATTTTTAGTCTTCTTTTATTAACAGGATGTAATCGCTACACAGAAGTCAATGAATTATCTATTGTTGAAGTCATCTCAATTGAAAAAAAACAAGAAATCACAGAAAGCGTCTCTTTAGTTATCCCAAAGAAAGAAAAGAACTCTTATCACGTTTTAACAAGTTCTGGAACTTCACTAGGAAACGCATTTATTCACTTGCAAAATTTGGAGGAGAAAAAAATCTATTTTGATCAAGCTCAAATTCTTCTTTTGGATACAACTCTTTTAAAAGATGAGATAGATAATTTAATTCCATTTCTTTTAAAAAATTTTCATCATCCAAACTGGCTTACTTTTCTTTGTGATGATTGTCAAGCAATATTAAAGCAAGAAAAAACAAAATCATTTTATGAAAATTTAATTCGCAAAGAACAAAATCGAAGTGGTAATCTTTCAATAACAACTTTTGAAGATTTTGCATCTTTTTACTTAGAAGAAGGCATCTCAGCTTATTTACCGTTTTTAACAATTTCAGATGGAAATGTTCAGGTGGATAAACTCGCTATTTTTAAAAACGATAAAACTTTGACATTTTTAAAAAATGAGGAAGCTAAAATTTTCTTTCTATTAAAAGAAAAAGGAAGAAACTACGAGGAAAACATCCAAATCGGAAATAAATCCTTCTCTTATTCTCTTTTGGATGTTGATTGTAAAATTTCTTTAAAAAACGATAAAGTTATTCTCAATGTTTCTGGCTTTTATAAATCAAATGATGGAGAAGAAAACAGTAATAAAAATGTCCAAGAAAAACTACAAAAACAACTCTTAAATGAAATTCAATCATTTCTTATAAAAGATAAAAGTGAAAAAACAGATCTATTGGGAATTTATCATTTATTTTTTAGAAATGAACGGAATGAAAAAGTGGCACTGCAAAAAATGCAAGACGCTCATTATCAAGTGAAAATATCTCTTAAGAAAGAAGGTGCACTCAATTGACAGATCAAAAATTAGGTGTCCATCAAATGGGAACGATTCTTTTTTTCTTAACAAGAGCTTGTTTTTCTCTTTTTGGATACCAATTTCTTTTAAAAGAAGCTGGAAGTGATTTAATTGTTACGTTTTTAGTCGCTTTCTTTTTAAGTTCTATCTTAATGTTTTTTATTCTAAAATGGCGTAAAAAGAAAGGAGTGATTTTTTCCTTTCGAACAAAAACTGCAAAAATTTTAGGAACACTCATTCTCTTACTCTTCTTTATTTTTTATGGAAGACAAACAGCTTATTTCATCCAAAAAGAATTTAGTCAAATTCCTATTTTCTTTATCTTTTGCTTATTAATTTTTCTTTCTTACCTAATCACTAAAAATCATTTTATTTCACTAACAAGCACGGCTTTTTTCCTTTTTTATTTCTTTCTTATCTTCTATCTTCTTTTATTACTAGGAGGTCTTTCCATTATAAATTTAGATTATTTAAACCCCATTTTTATTACTGCAAAACCCATTTTATTGAAAAGTATTTTAATCTCTTTTCTCTTTCTAATGCCCCCTATTCTCTTTCTTTTCGTTCTTCCAAGAGATATAATTCATAAAAAACAAGAAAAAAAGCAAGAAAAAGTATTTTTTTCCTACTTTATTGTTGGATGCCTTTCTATTCTTTTAGAAATCTTTTTAATGTATTTTACCTTAGGAAGTAAATTAACTTCTTTCTATGAGTATCCTCTTTTTGCACTTGTATCAAGAATTTCTAGCTTTCTTATTTTTGATCGAATGTTCTTCCTATTTAGTTTTTATCTTTTAATTGATAATACACTTTTCTTAAGCGTTTTATTTGAAGGACTGCGTCAATTATTTTCTAAGAAGAATTCTTAACTAAATAGAGCTTTTCTCCTTTTTTTAATTTTAGAAAATAAAAGTCATCTTTAGGACAAGTAAAAAGAAGCGTCATTTCTTCATTTTCTTTTGGAGTTGTCTGATCCGTTTTAGGAGGAGTTTGAGGTATCTCATCTTCTTTTTTTTCGTCTTCTTTTACTAAATTATCCCCTTTAGGATCGAGTGACAGTAAAATGGACTCATCCACAAAAGGACGTGGATTTATAAATTTGCCTTGCTCGTTTTTTACTTCAACGTGAACATGGGTTCCGTATGTTTTATCTTTTAAGTCTTTATTCGATAAGACCAATCCTGTACTGCCTTGCGTTCCAAGAAGGGTGTTATTTCGAATAATATCTTGTTCTTTCACATAAACATTTTCTAAGTGATAAATGCCAATTTGATATTTTTTATCTTGGTAATAGCCTTCTAAAATGACACAATTTCCTCCAAGCTCTCCACTTGGGATAAAAAGCGATTTTCCAGTGATTGTAACACACTGATATCCATTATCTTTTTTCCATGTCTTCTGATTGGAAATAAAAGTGTTGTAATCAACGCTATCTTCATAAGACTGATACTTTGTTACTGTTTTAATGACTTTGTACTGTCCTTTTATCGAAAGAGGAGATAACATAATTCCGGCATAATCTTCTGCTGTTTTATGTTCTTCAAAAGGAAGTGTTATCACGCGTTCTGATCCAAGATATTTCATTGTTCATCATCCCTTATGATTTCATTTTGAAGGGGTAATGTAATTTGTTCGTCATTTTTATCTTTTGCCTCACTAGAAGCTGGAGTATAAGCAATGATGTTTTGTTTTTTCAAAGCCTCATAAAGACTCGGAGCACCAATAAACCCAAAAATAGAGACCCAAATAGATTCAGATAATGTCTTATTATAAAATATCATTGTAAAAGGAATACCAATTCCAAAAGCACTCAATACATTTAAAAGCCATATTTCCCATTTATAATTAAAAATCTTGCTTTTCTTGATTTTTTGAATAAACGCCATTAAAAAAATAGAAAAGGTAACACTGATTAATAAAAGTTCCCAAAGTGTCTCACTCATTAAAATATCCAACTATCCTTACCTCCTTATTCTTATATATGCTGCTTTTTATTTTTGACATAATAAAAAAGCCACAACTGTGACTTAATTTTCTACAACTTCGCAACTATAACCTAAACTTTCAAAGTAAAGTTGTTGAGCATCCAATGCTTGATCGTAAATACGATAAGGTGAAGAAGCATCCAGTGAAGTTAAGGCGTCTTTTGTTAAAATGAGTCGAGTAGAATCTGTAGTCTGTTCTTGTTGAATACCAGGAATAGCTTGTAGTGCTTGTACTTCTTCTTGAATACTCATATCAGTAACAAATGGTGTTGCATCTGCTTGTGGAGTTACGGTATCGATAGGAGTTTGAACATTTGGATCTTGGGCATTTGGAAGTATATTTTGATCTTGTGATGGTGTCACCGCATTTGGATCCACAACAGTATCATTTCCTTGTTGAGGTGAGTTCAGTTCTGACAACAAAGAAGACTGATAAGTAAAGGTAATTCTTGTTAAATCATCTTGATAAGCACTATTTGCGGTAATATTATATTGATATTGTTCAGAGACAGCCTTTCGTCTACAAATGAGAGCAGTTACTTTTGGTACTTCAGGGATTTCGCTTTCACTCTCACTAAATAATGCTCTAAAAAGTGGAGGTAGAGCAATAAAAAGAACCAAGAGAAACATAACGAGATAAATACCGAACTCTTTTATATCAATTGCTTTCTTTTTCATTATATTTCCTCCTTTTCTTCCTCTTCTATTTCATCTAATTCCTCTTTATATTTTAATGTTTTTAAAAACTTTCGAATAAAGCTTAATAAAAATATAAATGGAATCACTGGGAAACAGCAAAATAGTGTATAAAATATTTGGTTGCTCACAACAAGTCCTAACGTATTCACTCGTCTCACTAGAGCCATAACAAATCCTATAGAGACTGAGAGCAATACAGCACCAAATAAAATTCCAATAACACTACTCCAAAAAGATATAACATAATTTTTTCGTCTTTGATCTTTGTCTTTCATACGAATGGAATAGAAGAAAACAAACAATCCATAAAAGATTAATGTGACAAAAAGTGGTATTAATACCATATAAATAACCTCATCAACCCCTGATAAAGAATAAAATACCTGCATCTGTATCACCTTATTATTACTATATCATAATTTTTTTTAGTTTTCAATCAAAAGAAAAAAAGCTTAACGCCTCTTTTATTTTTTTTGTGCCATTGTTTTTAATAAAACACGGCGAAAGGAAATATTTTGATGTTGAACTGGTGTTGAATCTTGAAATGTATCTTGACACTCTTGTGCATAAAATTGTGTAATAATATCAATTGTATTAGAAAGTTGTGCATGTCGAACGATATCTTCAGGACTTGATTCTATACAGTTCCATCTTTCATGAATCAATTTGTCTGTAAGTGACTTTCTCTGCTCATGTAAAAGACATCCATAAAGTTCTCCAGACATTGCGTAACAGTCGATAATTTCCTTTTCTTCAGAGATAACTTTTTGATCATCATAATTGGTTAATTTCAACGTATTAAAAGCTTGTTCTTGTTCAATAGCATATGGATCTTGAATCCCATATTGTTCCATTAAAGCTTCTTGCATTGATTCTGTCCATTTTCCTTTGACACATAACAATGGTAAATCAAATAAATGAACACGTGTTACATATTTCCCTTTTTGTTCTTCACTTACTAATTTCATATTAGCCCCCTCTATGCCTTTTTTTAAGACGAGTAGATTATATCAAAAAATTTAAATAATTGCAAGCTATTTTTTCTTCTAATATCAATATATGTGCAGAATATCTTTTGTAGACTTGAATATTTAAACAAATTATTTCTTATTTTTTGTTCCAAAATTCTTCATGATTTTTTTAAATTGTTGTTGACAAGACATTAACTCCTCTTGCTCAACTCCTTCTTTGTATTGAACAATTTCTACCTGAGCATATTGAAAAATTCTCTTAGTTGCTTCCACATATAAAGGCTTCGAATACATCCTAGCATAGACGACTTTTTTGATTCCATTTTGAACAATTCTTTTTGCACATTCATGACAAGGAAACCAAGTTACATATAAAGTAGAACCCTCTAAATCTTTTTTATTTCCCCTAAAGTTATCAATTGCATTTTGTTCTGCATGAATGACAAAAGTATCTTTAATCTTTAAAAAATCCCCTGTTTCTTCACCCAAACTATCCCATGGAAATTCTGTATCTAAAAACCCATTAGGTGCCCCATTATAACCTGTTGCTAAAATTCGATTATTTTCATTCACAATACAAGCACCAACTTGATTGTGAGGATCTTTACTTCTTGTGGATGTTAATAATGCAATTCCCATAAAAAGTTCATTCCAATTAATAAAGTCTTCGTTCATACCAGACATTTTATCATCTTCCTTCCTGCTGCCCTATTATTTTAACAGAAATTAAAAAAATGATAAATGAATTTTTGAAAACATTAAAGAATTATTTTCCTTTAAATTCTGATTTGAGACTTTTAGATGAAATCAATTGAAACCGATATTTTTGAGAAACATTTGGATATTTTTCATGATTCACTTCGCTTAAAAACATTGAAAGTGGTCTCACCCAAAGACCTCCATCCTCATAAAGGCTTCTGTAAACAACAACGTCTTCTTTTGTTTCACTGTCTTTTGCAAGTTCTTCTACTAAATAATAGTCTCCCTTAAAATGACGATAAATTCCATGTATTTTTATTTCTCTCATATTATCCTCCTTAAGATTGTTTTAAGCTACTTTCTCCAGTTTTATAATCAATTTGAATTCCATCTTGAATATTATAGACAAAAACATTAAATGATAAATCTTGACCATTATCCTCTTGTGATTTTGCTTCCATTTGAACGCCAGTTGCTACTAAATTATCCCCTTCAAAGTACGGAGTGACTCGATATAAAACATGATGATTGGTTTTCTTAACATAGTCTGCAACTTGATTTTCAAATTCTAGCATCGTCTTTGCATTCATCTGCCGAGTGCAAGTAATTAAATTTTTAGGATTTGCATTTTCTCCTGTTAATTGAAAACCAATGAGGTGACACCGGTTATATAAGTACTTTCCATCGACATTATCATACTTTACTGTATGCCATCCACTCGGTTTAATCATTCCAATACTTCCCCGCTCTTCTTTGGGCATTGTCTCTTGAGAAACTAAAGCAAACGCAGGACCACACCGATTTAGAGAATCTAGTTCACTATAGCTTTCAAATGTTGTCTTTTGCATATCCTCTTCTGTAAAGTTCGGTTGATTGTTATTTAAAAATACATATGCATCTTTATCATAGGCGGGTATTTCGTCCATTGCATAAGATTCTTTTAGAACAGGTACAGCTTGGGGAAGAAAATTTTTAGAAATATCTTCTTGATAGTAAGCAACAAGAGTAAATACAACTAAAAAAATAAAAGAAGCTGCTAACTTTTTAACTTTTGTTTTCTTTCTTTTTGAATAAGACATTTTTCTACCTTCTTTTTTTTACTATATCATTAGAAGCTAAGTTTTTCAAGGCTTTTCTCAAAGCATTACTTGATATTTTTTGTATTTTCTTCTATAATGATAATGGTTTTGTCCTCGTAGCTCAGTTGGATAGAGCATTCGCCTCCTAAGAGTGTGTTCATTTTTTAGAGGGTGTGAGGGCGAACATATAATATACATTATCCCCTTATATTTAGGGGATTTAGATGTCCTTGTAACTCAGTTGGATAGAGTAACGACCTCCTAAGTCGTAAGTCGGCAGTTCGAATCTGCCCAAGGACGCCAGATGAAATTATATGTCTTGAAATTATAAGGGTTTCAAGGCATTTTTTATTTTTTAAAAAGTGATATAAAGTGATACAACATGATTTGGCATAATATTTGTTACGGCACTTTTTACGGCACCAATAAAAGATAACTTAACTATCGGTAAAATAAGGGATAAAACACAATCTTAAAAGTAGCTGCACTTTTAAAAAGTGTCAGAAAGGAAGAAAAATGGAAGAAAATTTAAAAGAAATAGAAGATTTAAGATTCTATTTTACGGATGATATGAAACAAACCTTATTTGATATGTTAACAATTCAAAATATGTTAGATAATGAG
>CANQHD010000024.1 GCA_947623625.1 uncultured Bacilli bacterium | reverse complement strand
AAATTAAAAACACTGCATTTCCTTTTACAATAAGGGTTTGTAGTGTTTTTTATACATAATTAACTACGGAAGTCGGGTTGTATCACATATCGCGTTAGAGATTAATGTTTCTAACGCTTTTTTAATTTTTTAAAATTATAAAAAGAAACTGAATAGAAATTATTCATTTCCACTCAGCCCCTTCTTTTTGATTTTTAATTGCTATTTTTTCATGTCATTTTTTCTAAATTGCTTAATAGAATAAATTGAGGAGAATGATAATGAAAAAGAAAGTTGTTGTTTATGCAATTAGTAAAAATGAAGAACAATTTGTAGATAGATGGTTTGAATCTGTTAAAGAAGCAGATGAAATTTATGTACTTGATACGGGTTCAGAGGATCAAACTGTCAAAAAGCTTAAAGAAAAGGGCGTTTTCGTTACTGTCAAAGAAATTGTTCCCTGGAGATTTGATACAGCAAGAAACCTTGCCCTTGAATTAGTTCCAGAAGATACAGATATTTGTATTTCGATGGATTTAGATGAAGTTATATTAAAAGGATGGAGAGAAAAGCTAGAACAAATTTGGAAGGATGATACAACTCGTCTTGCTTATAATTACAACTGGAGGTTGGATGAAAATAATGTTCCTCTCGTAAACTTTTACATTGAAAAAATTCATTCCCGAAAAAATTATAAGTGGACACATCCTGTTCATGAAGTTCTTACATATACTGGAAGTGGAAAAGAAAATATAATAACAACCAACGATATTACTGTTAATCATTATCCAGATGGAAACAAGTCAAGAAGTAACTATCTTCCTCTTTTAGAACTATCTATTTTAGAAGATCCTCATGATGATCGAAATATGCATTATTTAGGAAGAGAATACATGTATTACGGCAAATGGGAGCAAGCAATCAAAACACTTCATCGCCATTTAGCATTAAGCACGGCGACATGGAAAGACGAGCGTTGTGCATCCATGCGATTTATCTCACGATGTTACCGGGAACTAGGCTACATAGAAGAAGCTAAGATGTGGCTTGAAAAAGCGCGAATAGAAGCTCCTTATTTAAGAGATCCTTACTTAGAAAGCGCCATTTTATCTTATCAATTAAAAGAATGGAATCAAGTTATTCAGTACATTTTAGAAGCACTCAAAATTAAAAGTCATCAGAAAACTTATATCAACGAACCATTTAGTTGGAATGAAACACCTTATGATTTACTATCAATAGCTTACTTTAATATAGGAGAATATGATCTTTCCCTTTTCTACTGTCAAAAAGCTTTAAAAATCAATCCACTGGATACAAGATTACAACAAAATTTAAAAGACATACAAAAAAAAGTCAATGATTGACTTTTTTTAAGCTTCTTTAACTTGTTGAGCATTCAAAATAAAGCTATTTTCTAAATCTACTTGCATTGTTTTTTCTTTTGTTTCTTTAAATTTACCAAAAGTTCCAACAACTTCTACTGTCATATCTTTTTCATAACTATCCATTTTTAACTTTTCGTCTGTTAAATAACAAATAACATCTAGTGTATAAGCTTTTTCTTCATCTTCATAATGAATTGTTACTGTTTTTTTCTTTTTATCTAATTTAGAAATTGTTCCTGTAATTTTCATATATTGTCGATAAAATTTGTTATATGTTTTTTCTGGATAATTACGAAGTTCTAGTGCAAGATCAAGTGATGAAATTTCAGTTGGTTGAACAGAATAAGGCATATTCCAAAAACCAATTTGAATATCACGTCTTCCTATTTTTTGATGATATTTGATGACTTTATAACCAAGTCCATAGTATTCTTTTGTACCACCATCATCATACACTTTTGTTCGAATAGCTAAAAATGGTCCTTTATTTAATTTAACAACACATAAAACATCCGCTGCAACTAAGACGGCAAGAATAACAATAATAATGACTAATCTTGTCATGTTTTTCTTAATTTTTGATTCTAATTCTTTAGGTATTTCTCTTTTCATTCTAACACTTCCCTTTTTTTGCGTATATTATATCACACTTTTTTAATTTTGGCTAGAAAATCTTTTTCGTTCCAGATTGGAATATTTAATTTTTTTGCTTTTTCGTATTTGCTTCCTGGATTTTCCCCTACAATAACGCACGAAGTTTTTCGTGAAACAGACTCTACTGTTTTTCCACCACGACTTTCGATGATTTTTTTTGCTTCATCTCTTCCCATTTGAGTCAGTGTTCCTGTTAAAACAAAACTTTTCCCATTAAAGTTTTCATCTTGTAAAATTTTTCCTTTTAAATAAACCATGTTCAATCCATGTTGCTTTAATTTTTGAATTAAAATTTGATTTTCTTCCTTGCTAAAATAGTCAAGAAGACTCACTGCAATTATATCTCCAATATCTTGGATAGAGACTAATTCATCAAAGTTCGCATTCATTAAAGCGTCAAGTGTTTGAAAATGACTAGATAAAATTTTAGCAGTCTTACTACCTACATGATTAATTCCAAGACCAAAGAGTAACCTTTCTAAAGAATTTTCCTTACTCTTTTCAATGGCTTCTAGTAAATTATCAACAGATTTTTCTCCATATCCTTCAAGTCGTGTTAAATCTTCACGATGTTTTTTCAAATCATAAATATCTGCAATACTTTTAATCACACCAAAGTTATAGAAATCTTCCATCATTCGAGCACCAAAGCCATCAATATTCATCGCAGGACGGGAAATAAAATGAATGAAGCCTTCAACTTTTCTCGCTGGGCATTTTTCATTTAAGCAAAAATAATCGACTTGATCTTTTTTCTTCACAAGAGGCGTTTTGCAAATGGGACATTCCTTAATCATTGTAAAAGGAATCTCTTTTCCAGTTCTTCTTTCTTTTTTGACTTCAACAACTTCTGGAATGACATCTCCCGCTTTTCGAATAGAGACTGTATCATAAATCATCAAACCTTTTTCTTTAACATAATCTTCATTATGAAGCGTTGCACGGGATATTGTTGATCCCATTACGATAACTGGCTCTAAAACAGCATTGGGTGTTATTTGTCCTGTTCTTCCAACTGTAAAAACTATATCTTTTAGTTTTGTAAGAACCTCTGTTGCTGGAAATTTATACGCAATAGCCCATTTTGGAGTACGAGCTGTAAAGCCTAATTCTTGCTGTTGCTTAATTGAATCTACCTTTATGACAATACCATCAATTTCATAAGGAAGCGTCTGCCTTATTTGAGTCTTTTCTTGAATATATTCAAAAACTTGTTGAATATTACTTACTAAACGATTATTGGGATTCGTTTTAAAGCCCAATGATTTCATAAAGTCAATGGCTTCATGATGATAGCGAAAACCATAATCTTCTGGATTGGGTAAATGGTAAATAAAAGTATCCAAATTTCTTTGCGCTGCAACCTTTGAGTCTAGTTGCCTTACAGAACCTGCTGCTGCATTCCTTGGATTTTGTAAAAGAGGCAAATGATTTTTTTCTCGTTCGAGATTGATTTCTTTTAATGTCTCTTTACTCATATAAATTTCTCCACGAACTTCAATATCAATCGGATCTTTTAATTTCAAGGGTACTGATTTAATCGTTTTAACATTATGCGTAATATCTTCACCAGTAACACCATTTCCTCTTGTTGCAGCTTTCGTTAAAATTCCTTTTTCATAGTGAAGAGATACTGACAATCCATCTATCTTTAATTCACAAAAATACGTTGGATGAATTCCCATTTTTAAAATAGAATTATCAAATTCTAAAATTTCGCTTTCATTAAAAACATCTTTTAATGATAACATCGGAATTGCATGTTCAACTTTTTCAAAAGAAGATATAACTTCTCCACCAACTCGTTTCGTTGGAGAATCTTCTAAAACAAAATTCGGATATTTTTCTTCTAATTCTTCTAATTCTCTTAAATATTTATCATATTCTTGATCTGTAATTTTTGACTCATCTAGCACATAATAGTTATAATTAGCTTCATTTAAAATACTTGTTAATTCTTGGATTCTTTTTTGAGCTATTTCATCTTTCATTCTATCATTCCTTTATTTTTATTTTAAAAGTTACTGCAAAATCGAATACAAATTTAATTATTCACTCCAAAGTTCTGAAGGATAAATACATTCTTTTATTTTTTGATGGATTGCTTCTACGACTTCTTCTTTATCTTCACGATAAGTCACTCCGTACCAAGTTGCTGTTGTTGGAAGAACTTTTACTTCTCTTACCTTCTCATCAATCGCATTTTTTAAAACATCTGGAATTAAAAATTCTTCTTTTTGAAGTTGTTCTTTTGGAAGAGATAAAAATTTTTCTAATTTTTCTTCTAAATAAGGAAAGAGTGTTGGGTAAAATAAAAGCATATTCATTGAAACGATTGTATCGTTTTGAACTAAAAATGACTTTTCTTCATGAAGCGGTGTTGCGATAATTTGATTATTCACTTTTTCTACTTTACTTTCAACAAGGTTTTTTAAGAAATTATTTTCAATTGTACAAATTCCTCGCTTTGCAGATCCATTTTTAGAAAGTGTATTGTCTACATGGTATCCAATTAATCCATACGTATTTTCATCTTGATTTTGCTCAAAGAAATTCATGGCATCAAAATAGGCTTCCCGTCCATAAAAATCATCTGCATTAATAACACAGAATGGGCAATTAATTTTATCTTTAGCACAAAGAATAGCGTGAGCTGTTCCAAGAGGTTTTGTTCTTTCTTTTGGAACTTCGTAGCCTTCTGGAATATTTTCCATTTTTTGAAAAACATATTCTGTTTCTATTTTGCTTTCAATACGACTTCCAATGGTTTCCTTAAAAATTTCATAATTTTCTTCTTTGATGATAAAAATAACTTTTGTAAATCCTGCTTTTTTAGCATCGTATATAGAATAGTCAATAATAAACTCTCCACTTGGACCCATTGGTTCTATTTGCTTAAGTCCTCCAAAACGGCTTCCCATTCCAGCAGCCATTACTAATAAAATTTTTTCTTTACTCATAATAACACTTCCATTCATTTTTATATGCCTTACGAAGTTGTTTTGTTTGTCTATCATCTTGATTCATAGCTTGTTCTAGTCGAGTTAAAGCTAAAAAACAATTATCTTGTTGAGTTTGATGATCCATTTCAAAACATTTTATTTCTCCATAAGGTCCTTCACCTATAATCGATCCGATACTGGCATAGACTGTTGCACTTTTTTGATAAAGCTGTAAGGTCTTCCCTTTTTTAATTTGCTCAAAAATATTTGGAAAACACTGAATCACTTCCATTTCATGATCCGGCATTTCAACTGGATAAAGGCACCCCATTTCTTTTTTTAAATAAACTCCTGCTATCTGTTCTTGTGAAAGATTTGCTGAGACAAAGAGTGTATAATCTTTCTTTAATTCCATTTCCATAATAACATCCTTTCTTTTATACTTTTGATAAACTTTTATGATTTTTCATTAATTTTCTTATACCATAAGGATGCGAAAAAGCAACAGTTACAAGTGTATCATTTACTTCTAATACCCTACCAGCACCAAAATTTTCATGATAGACAAAGTCACCCACTTGATAATTCATCTCTTCTTGATAAAAAGCTTCTTTTTTATCAAATGTTTTTCCTTCTTTTTCTTCTTCCATATGTGTTGTTTCTAATAACTCTTTATCAATTTCACTTAAAAATCTAGAAGAGGGATTGACTTGATCTTTTCCAAACAAAACTCGGCGTCTTGCACAAACAAGATACAAATTCTCTTTAGCTCTTGTGATTGCAACATACATAAGTCTTCTTTCTTCTTCTAATTCACTATTATCTAAAAGAGCATTTAAATGAGGAAAAAGTCCTTCTTCCATTCCGATAACAAAAACCGTATCATATTCAAGTCCTTTAACAGAATGAATTGTCATCAAGCTTACTTGACCTTCACCAGAGTCATATTCATTCTTGTCTGTTACAAGGCTCACTTCATAAAGAAAGTCTTCTAGTGAGACAAGACCTTCTCTTTCTTCAAAGGAACGGGTAATAGATTTAAATTCCTCCAAGTTTTCAAGACGTACTTCTGCTTCTAAACTTTTTTCTGATTCGAGTTCTTTTTTCATGCCAGTTGCTTCAAGTACCTTATCAACCAACTCTGTGAGCGTTAAGTCCTTTTGAACATTTTCTAGATCAAGTATTAATTTTTTAAATACAAGTGCTTTTCCACTATCAATTACATCAAAAATACTTCGGTTTTCAAGGTCTGCTTTTTTATTTAAATCATCTATTGTTTTTAAACCAATTCCTCTTTTAGGAACATTAATAACACGCTCTAGGCTAATATTATCATTATGATTATGAAGAAGTCTTAAGTATGCAAGTAAGTCTTTTATCTCTCGTCTTGCATAGAAAGATAATCCTCCAACAACATGATGTGGAATTGCCTCTTTCAAAAGTTCTTCTTCAATCGTACGAGACTGAGCATTTGTCCTATAAAGAATTGCAATATCATCATATTTTTTTCCATCATCATGCAATTTCTTAATTGTTGATGCTACATAATGACTTTCATCATTACCATCATAAGCCCGATAAACCTTAATCTTATCTCCGACGCCTTTAGTACTGAATAAATTTTTTTCTTTTCTTGATAAATTATTGCGAATAACAGAGTTAGCAGCGTCTAAAATTGTTTTTGTCGAACGATAATTTTGCTCTAATTTGATAACTTTCGCTTCTTTATAGTCCTTTTCAAAATTTAAAATATTTTTATAATTGGCTCCCCTAAAACTATAAATGGCTTGATCATTATCACCAACACAGCAAATATTTCTATACTTTGCACTAATCATTTTAGATAAAATATATTGAGCTTCATTTGTATCTTGGTACTCATCAATTAAAATATATTGATATCTTTCTTGATATTTTTGCAAAATATCTGGGTTTTCCCTAAAGAGTCGAATCGGTAGTAGAAGCAAATCATCAAAATCAACTGCATTATTTTGAAAAAGTTTTTTTTCATATTTTCGATAAACTTCTAAAACAACTTTTTCAAATTCTGAGATAGCATACTTTTCATAAGCATCCGGTAATATAATCTCATTTTTACAACTACTAATTTTATTTCTTATTGCTCGAGGGTTAAACATTTTTGGATCATAATTTAGCTCTTTTAAAATCTTCTTTATAATCGTTAAAGAATCATCACTATCCATAATTGAAAAATTGGATGTATACCCAAGCAAACTTGCATTTTCTCTTAACAAGCGAAGTCCAAAGGAATGAAAGGTTGAAATTTGCATTTTAGAAACACTTGTACCAATGAAATTTCCAACTCTATCTTTCATCTCTTTCGCTGCTTTATTCGTAAAAGTAATTGCAAGAATTGAAGAGGCAGAAACATGCATCTGTTCGATGAGATAAGCTATTTTAGTGGTTAGCACTTTTGTTTTTCCACTACCTGCTCCTGCTAAAATAAGGAGAGGACCATCGTTATAACAGACTGCTTGTCGTTGTTGTTCATTTAAATTTTCTAAATTCATCTTGTCCACTTCCCTTAAAAATTATTATAACATGTCTTTTTAGGGGAACAAAGAAAAAAGTCATGCTTTTCGCATGAAGAAAAATAAAAATATTTTGTTTTCTTATCCTTTTTTATTATTTAACTAATCATTGCTATAATGTCATTCAACGAGTGAGATCTGACAATAGGGTATCTTGGAATCGTCCACTTGTTATCTGTTCTTCTGGCTTTTCTACTTCCTCCTACAAAAGCAAGTTCAAAACCGACTTCTTTAACAGCAGCAATTGACTTTTGATCATAGGCATAAAATGGAAAGCAGAAAGCTGTTTTTGATTTTGTAATTTCAATGGACTTCAACAAGTCATTTTTTACTGTTTCATAATCTTGACACAGCATCCTAGCTCCTCGTGTAACTCCACTACACCAACCTTCATTATGCATATCATTGGTATGCGATTCAATTTCTAAATACTCGGATCCTTGATAATTACTAATATCCCACCATCCTGTAATTAAAAATAATGTTGCATGTGCCTTATATTCTTCTAAAGCTGGAATTAAAGTATAACCATTGTGCTTTCCAGTTCCCATTGCTCCATCATCAATAGTAATTAATACAGATTTTTGAGGTAACTCTGTGTATCCATACATCCAATCTCTAAATTCTTTCATTGTTAAAGTCTTATATCCATTATCATTCAACCATTTTAAAAGCGCCTTAAATTGAGATATTTCTTCACATATTTCTTCGTTGCAAGCTTCACCCTTACTTTTATCATAAAAGAAGTGATAGTTTAAAACAGCAATTCCTTCTTTATTCTGTGAGACAGGTTTTTCAATCACATTTACTTTTCTCGTTTTAGTCGCCATATTATGACTTGAATCTAAAACTTCATAAGTTACTTGGTATTCTCCTATTTGATCTTTGTTAATATTGTTTGTGACTTTGACTTTTTGAGTTAAATCTCCATCATAATTATCCACAGCAGTATAACCAGGTTCTTTATAATCATTTCCAACAATGATATTCATATCTCCCGATGACAGCTGAATTTCTGGAGAAATTTTATCGACAACTGTTACTTTTCTAGTAACGGTCTTTTCAAGACTTTTGTATTGAACAGTATACTTAATTTCATAGGTTCCAATTTGTTTTGGATTGACTTTGCCTTTGACTTGAATAGAATTTGTTAAATCTTTCTTGTCATAAGATGCTCTACCACCGTCTTCTTGATATTCCTTGCCAACTTCAATGGTTAGTTCTTTTTGTCCGTTTAATTTTAATTTTAATTTGGAAGCAACTCCATTTAATTCTTGATAGATAAAAATACCCCCAATTATTAAGACTCCTATTCCAAAAACGATACTAAAAATACATAATGCCTTATTCTTCCCTATTTTCTTTTTAACTTTTTTCATGTTAATCACCAATTATACCTATTCCTATTAAAAAGATTATATCAAATTGTTCCATAGTTTTTCCACCAATTTTAAATTCTTATAAAAATTTTTTCTTTAGTGTTTGTCTATTTGATTGATATTTAAAGATCGTAAAGAGTTCAGCACTGCAATAAAAGAAACACCAACATCTGCAAATACGGCTTCCCACATTGTTGATAGCCCACAGGCTGCTAATATTAATACAACTATTTTGACAAAAAGAGCAAAGACAATATTTTCAGTCACAATTCTCATCGTTTTATGAGATAAGTTGATAGCATGAATTATTCTTTTAAGTTCATCTGTCATAATAACAATATCTGCTGCTTCAATCGCACTATCTGTTCCAACTCCACCCATCGCAATTCCTACATCAGATAAGGCTAATGCTGGTGCATCATTTATTCCATCTCCAACATATGCAATTTTGCCTTTTCCTTTTTGTTCTTTCAGTAGACTCTCTACTTTTGCTACTTTATCTTGTGGCAATAAATCGGTATAGACTTCATCTATTTTTAAATTTCTCGCCACATCTTCCCCAACACTTTTCCGATCTCCTGTTAGCATTATTATTTTTTTGATTTTATTTTTTTTCAAATTTTGAAGACTCTTTTTAGCATCTTTCTTGATTTCATCTGCAACTAAAATGCAACCTTTATATTCAGAATCAACGGCAATATAAAGTATTGTGGCATTGTCTTTACATTTTTCAAATGGAATCTTGGCGTCTTCTAAAAGTTTTTCATTACCCGCTAAGACAGTGTGTCCACCTATATTTGCTTTTATACCATATCCAGGTAATTCCTTAACACTTTTAATTTCAGATTCATCTATTTTCTCGTGATAAGCTTCTTTTACTGCATAAGCAATTGGGTGTTGTGAATAAACTTCTGCATAAGAAGCATAGTGCAACAACTCTTTCTTAGATATAGCAATAGGCATTACTTTTTGAACTTTAAAAATTCCTTGAGTAAGCGTCGCCGTTTTATCAAAAATAATGGTGTCTACTTTTGATAACGCTTCTAAATAATTACTTCCCTTTATCAAAATTCCCATTTTACTGGCTCCACCTATTCCACCAAAAAAACTAAGTGGAATTGAGATCACTAACGCACATGGGCAAGAAACAACTAGAAAAGATAAAGATCGATAAAGCCAGATAGAAAAGCTTTCTTTAGTAATAAAAGGGATTATCGTTACCATTATCAGAGCAATAGTAACTACAGTTGGGGTGTAATATTTTGCAAACTTTGTTATAAATTTTTCTGATTGAGATTTTTTATTACTTGCATTTTCAACTAAATCTAATATCTTGCTTACTGTAGATTCTTTAAACTCTTTACTCACCCTGATTTTCAATAATCCATCTAAATTAATACAACCACTTAATACTTCTGAACCAACACCGACATCTTTTGGAAGAAATTCACCGGTAAGTGCTTTGGTATCTAAAGTAGAACTTCCTTCGATAACAACACCATCTACAGGAATCTTTTCCCCAGCTCTTATTATAAGAGTATCCCCTTTTTTAACTTCCTCCAAAGAAACTTTTTTTATGGTCTTATTCTTGAAAAGATTTGCATAATCAGGTCTTATATTCATTAAATCTGTAATAGATTTTTTGGACTTATCAACAGCATAATCTTGAAAAAACTCCCCAATTTGATAAAACAACATAACGGATACTGCTTCTTGTAATGAACCAATACTAATAGCACCAATTGTTGCAATCGACATTAAAAAATTCTCGTCAAATAATTCTCCTTTAAAAATATTTTTGATTGCTTTTCTTAATACTTCCCAACCAACAAGCAAATAACTTAAAATACATAAAGCATTTCGAATCCAAATATTTGGAAAGTTAAAGAGGATGGTAATGATAAAGATAAGAAAAGAAAGCAAAATAATTATTCCTTTTTTCTTCATATTTCTCCTATATCTCTTTCATTCATTTTTTTTATTTATTTTTCGCTTCTTTATGTTCTATATATTCAATTCCAATTTCAATGACTTTTTTCACATGTTCATCATCCAACATATAATAAACTTCTTTGCCAACTTTTCGACAGCGCACAACCCCACTTCTTCTTAAGGTTCCTAATTGATGAGAAATCGATGATTTACTCATGCTTAAGACATTTGCTATATCACAGACGCACATTTCACCTTGATCGAGTGCAAATAAAATTTTTATTCTGGTCGTATCTCCTAATATTTTATAAAAATCAGATATTTTATAAAATAAATCATCGGGTAACATCTCTTTTGCTATTTTACAAACAACATCTTGATGAATGATATTGCAATCGCACGTAAATTCATTTTTAGCCAAATTGTTTCCTCCTTTTTAAAACAGTATATGCATCAATTGAGTAACTGTTCAACTAAATACAATTATAGTTGAATACTCGTTCATCTGTCAAGAATATGAAACCACTTGTATCCACTAAAATTTACTTCTTGACTTGTTCCTTCAAGCAAGTTTTTTTAGGCAAAAAAAGAAATGATTCATATTGCGAATCACTTCACTTTACAACGATGAACTTTATAAAAGACGAATTTATTCCGTTCTTAATGCAATAACAGGATCTTTTTTACTAGCCATTCGAGATGGTACAAGACCTGCGATAAAGGTAAGTACAATTGAAATTAAAATAAGAATTCCACCGCCAATTATCGGTAACTTAGAAAGATTTTCAATTCCCGTTATTTGATAGATAACTGCATTAATTGGAATATTCAATAATATTGTTACTAAAATTCCTAAAACACCTGCGAATAATCCTTCGATTAGAGTTTCTGCATTGAAAACACGGGATACATCTTTTTTCCTAGCACCAATGGCTCTTAAAATACCAATTTCTTTGGTTCTTTCAATCACTGAAATATAAGTAATAATTGCTATCATAATAGAAGATACAACAAGAGAAATACTTACGAATGCGATTAAAATATAACTAATTGCATTAATAATTGTCGTAACGGAACTCATCATAACACCAACAATATCAGAATAGATAAGTTTTTCATCTTCTTTTCTTCCTTTATTAAAGTCATCAATCACTTCAATTATTTTATCTTTGGCTTCAAAATCTTTTGGATATAGTTCAATCGTATATGGCTCTTCTAAATCTACAATTCCTAATTTTTGAATATTTGTATCATAGTCTGATGAAGCATTTTCTGTATATTGTGAAATTACTTTTGCAAGTTCTACTTGTGAGAGTGTTTTTAGATATTGCTGCTGTTCGATGGGAAGATTTTTAATATCAAATGAAGCACTATCTGAAAAGTTGAGTCCAGTAAAGACATTTTTATCTTTGTTTTCCAACTGTTCTTTGGCAATATCAGAATCATTAATATTCGAAACTGTATACTCAGTTAATGCTTTTGTATAGCCAAGAACACCTGTTGTATTTGCAGAGGAGTCTTTACTTATTTTTATAATACCAACAACTTCAATATCAGTGGCATCTTTTAAGACTTTTTTCATATAGTCTTCATCTGATCTTTTATCAATCCAAATGCCATTTTCTTTTTCATAATAATCTGTATTGAGTAACAACTTATATTTAAGCCCAATAATTTCATCATAATCATATTCATGCATTTCTTGTTTTTCTATCTCTTCCCCATTAATAATTTTACTGAGACTATCTTTTAATTCGCTCTGATCTAATAATCCTAAAGAATAAAGTGCATAATCACTGACTTGATTATTTTGATCCATGACAAGTACGACTTCATTATACTTTTGTGGGAGCTTACCTGCTACTAAATCATACTGAGAATTCAAAACATCTTTTTTCTCAGGCAACTCAACCCATGAATTAATCTCGTTCATACTAGATACACTTGCCTGCATCATCATATCGTTTCCAATTCCTAAGTTGTCAAATACAGTGCTTGGATTCACTTGAATGAATTTTTCATCTTCTGTTTCCTTATATAGGTTCAATATTAAATTATAGGTGTATCGAATATCACTAACATAGTTGTTTATCTTTGTCTTATCACTTTCAATATATTCTTTAAAGCTTTTTAAATCATTTGTATATCTACTTCCTGCAACAGAGGAGATCATATCTGTCATAATATTATTAGAATAGACTTTATTATTTTTCTTTTTATTACTTTTCTTTTCCTCTCCACTTTCCATAAAAGACTGCATGAGTGTTGCTCTATCCATGGATGTTTTTTCAATAGTCAGTGGATAAAGAGATAATGTATCTTCTTCGACTTTTCCAATATAATTGTTTAATCCACTGGATAAAGATAAGATGAGAGCAATACCAATAATTCCAATCGAGCCTGCAAAAGCTGTTAAAATGGTTCGTCCTTTTTTCGTCATTAAATTATTTAAAGAAAGTGAAAGTGCTGTTTTTAAATTCATAGAAGTTTTTTTGCTTTTTAACTGTTCTTGTTCATAGGACTCTTTTGTATTTATTTTTCCATCATATGGATTGGTATCATCAATTACTTCTCCATCTTTTAGTTTAATGATTCTTGATGAATATTTTTCGGCAAGTTCTGGGTTATGTGTTACCATGATAACAAGCTTGTTTTTGGCAACGTCTTTTAATAAGTCCATAATTTGTGTACTGGTATCAGAATCTAATGCGCCTGTTGGTTCATCGGCAAGTAAAATATCCGGATCATTTATTAAAGCTCGTGCGATTGCAACACGCTGCATTTGTCCACCGGATAATTGATTCGGTAGTTTATGAATATGTTTTTCTAAGCCAACACTTTTAAGCACTTGCTTTGCTCGTTTTTTTCTCTCTGTTTTTGAAACACCCGATAAAGTAAGTGCCAACTCCACGTTTTGCAATATAGTTTGATGGGAAATCAAATTGTAACTTTGAAAAACAAATCCAACCCGATGATTTCTATAAGAATCCCAGTCGTTATCTTTGTATTTTTTAGTACTTACTTCATTAATGATTAAATCACCTGAATCATATCGATCAAGACCTCCAATAATATTAAGAAGCGTTGTCTTTCCACTACCACTAGGACCTAGAATAGATGCGAATTCATTTTTTCGAAAGTTAATACTGACATTATAAAGAGCTTTTTGTTTGAATCCATCGGTCTCATAAGTCTTTGTTATTTTTCTTATTTCTAACATGAAATATCCCCTTTCATCTTATGTTACTATAATAATATCAAAAAATTTAAAATATTTCTTATAAAATGAGTATTTTTTTTCAAATTTTAAAAAAAATTTTTCTAAGAAGAAAAAAAGGACTTAACACAATTATTGATAGCCCTTTATTCATTGTCAAAAGTTTCTACTACACTACCATTGACATAAGTTACTTTTCCAGTGTTCCAGTTATAAACACTATTTCCTAAATCACTCAAGCAAGTAATTTGTCCTGTTTTAGGATTATATACACTATTCATATCTTGATTATATTCTAAAATATCACCATTTTTAGGAATAATGAAATCTCCTGACACGTAAAGTTCGTTTCCGTCCTTATCTTGAATAAATCCATAAGAAGCATCCATATAACCACTCATGCCTGTTGCAGCAGCGGCAGCTTTGAGCCTTTTCTCATTTTTTTCCTTATTTTCTTGCTGCTTAGTATGATAGTCATCTTGTATTTTTTGATAGCCTGTAAAAGTAGTCGTATTTAAATCAACATTGGCACTAGAAAACGTATCTGTTTTTAAAGCAGTTTCACTTACGTCATTTAAAATATTTAAATAATACTGAGCTTCTTCGTACCCTAATTGAAGAGCTTTTTGAAAATATTTTTTCGCCAAAAATGTATTTTTCGTTACGATTTTTCCTTCATATAGGGAAAGCGCTGTTAAGAAAGAACCAATTGGACTATTTAATTGAGCACTTTTCTCATAATATTTGAAGGCTTCCTGATAAAATTTTTCACCGAATTCTTCATAAATTGTTCCGGCTAAAACACAGCAATCTTTATCGTTATTTAAAGCACCTTTACAGTACCACTCTAATGCTTGTTCTGAGTCGTTTAGAAGATTGTTTTCTGGATTGTATAAATTACCAAGCATCAGTGCTGTATCTGTTCTATTATCATAAAAAGCTTTTTCATACCAATAACTTGCCATCATGTAATTTTTTTCTACAAATTCTCCATTTAGATACATTTCTCCTAAACTCACTTCACAATCCGCATAACGATATTTTGCTCCTTGTTCAAAATAGTGATAAGCTTTCTTTAAGTCTTTCTGAGTTTGTGTGCCAAAATAGTAAATTGCTCCAAGACTTTGACAAGCTATTCCACTATGATATAAGTTCATGGCTTTTTCAAAATAAGATAGTGATTTTTGAAGATCTTCTTGAATGCCTAAAAGTCCTTTTTGATAGACAACTCCAACGTCAATTAGTGCTAGCTCATTTTCTTGCTGAGCAAACTTTTCTAAAATCTTCCACAATTGCTGATAATATTTTTTGTATTTCAGCGTATTTATTTTTCTTAAGGCAATATGACAAATGTCCATGTTATTTTGAGACAATTCTAATAATTTTTCTATTGCATTGTTATCCGGTTCTCGATTGATTTTTTCCAATAGTGATATTAATACTTCATTATTCATATTTTTTCCTATTGTACAGGCTGATCGTTTTCAAATTGACCGAAAAAACAAGTTCCATTTTCTAACTTTAAAGCACCACTATATCTTTCGTCATTAAGAAAAACTCCTGAAAATGCTCCATCAATATATAACCGATAACCATTACCATGCATCCTATTTTGTTGATACTCTCCAAAATAGTAAGAACCATCATTAAATAAAGTTAAGCCTGTACCTGTTTTTCCCTTATCATCATCAAACTCACCTAAATACCGAGTTCCATCAGCGTAAATATAGATTCCTTTTTTGATCTCTCCATCTTCGAAATAGCCCTCAAAGTAATCTCCATTATCAAAAAAGCGATGTCCATTTCCACAGTGAAAATCATCACAAGAGCCATCTTTAAAAATGATGTCCCCGATATTTCCTTCTGCAGGTTGAAAATTTCTAATAAAATCTAAATACTTCCAAGCTTCTTCCTCGGATTCAATAATAGCATTTGTAACATCACTAGCAACTTGATGCGTAAGCGATTGATTTCCAATGCCTCTTATCATATCACCGACTCCTTCACTTGCCATAGCTGTGCCCATCATGCCACCACCACTAAAAGCGCCCAATAGTCCAAAACTTGCCTTAGCAAATCCTTTTACAGCACCACCTACACCAGTTGTTTTAGCAGTGGATAAATCAGCATATTTAGAATGTTCAATAGGAGATGGTTTTAAATTGTCATAGGGATTTTCGTAATTTACAAAATCCAACTGTGGTAGTACTCCATGTTCTTCCCGATATTGATAATCCTTCTCATTCATTATTGTAGCTTACCTCCTTTAGCATCTGTATCAATGCTTCCAGTAGCAATCTTATAAGCATCAATAAATCCCCATATTAAACTAAGAGATGTAACAGATAAAATTAATTGAATTGTTGCTTTTTTCGTATATCCTAAATACCAATTTTGACCTCCAACTAACCCAGTAAATATGGCTAAAAGAATCGCTATTGTCTTACTTTTATTACTGTATCTAATTGAACCTTTTTGGGAAGAAGCTTGAGTTTTTTTAGCAACTTCTGGTGCTTGATAAGCTACACCACTGCTTGAAGTGGTTGCTTTAGGAGATGAATCTTGTTGATTATCCAATTGCTTTAATGTGTTTATTGCATTCACATATCCCATATCAGCTGATTTTTTTAGATATTCCTTTGCTTTTTCTAAATCAACTTGAACACCTGTTCCTTTTTGATAAGCTTTACCGAGTTGAAAGTATCCCATTGCACTACCATTATTAGCAGCGATTTCAAAAAATTCTATCGCCTTGGTAAAATCTTTACTTACCCCCCCATACCTTTTAGAAACATTGTTCCAAGTTTTTCGGTATAAACTTGTACAATAATATGTTTTAATTTAGGAAAATATTTGCAAAATAAATTGACTGATAAAGATGAAAAGAA
>CANQHD010000023.1 GCA_947623625.1 uncultured Bacilli bacterium | reverse complement strand
TATAAAAAACAGATAAAAAATCTTGTATATTTCTATCTGCCTATCTTTGGTTCATACCCAAACTTTCGGAAGAACCTTTTTTCGTGAAAATCTTTTTTTTTAACACTTTTTCAATTATAATAAAGAATAAAAAACGAAGCAAGAGAATAGACTTAAAAAAAGCGAAAAAAAGTCACTTTCCTTTTCACCTTTATGATACAATTAACAACGAGGGAGTGAAGAACATGAATCATCAAGATATCATTAATGAAATTCGAAGAAAAGTAGATATTGTTGATATCATTGGTGAGAGAATTCCTCTTACTTCAAGGGGAAAAAACTTTTTTGGAGTGTGTCCTTTTCATGAAGATACCAATCCTTCGATGAGTGTTTCTCGTGAAAAACAAATCTACACTTGCTTTTCATGTCATGCGACAGGGAATGTTTTTACCTTTTTAGAAAACTATGAACATCTAGAATTTTACGAAGTTTTAAAACTGCTTGCTGATAAAGTAGGAATTAAATTAGAAGGATTTTCATCTCAAAGAAAAGAAAATCCCTATGCCGAATGGTATCAAATCTATGAATTATCTAATAAATATTATCAAAATAATTTACAAACATCCCTTGGAAAAAATGCCAAGTCTTACTTAAAACAAAGAGGCATTGATGAAGAGGCTATTAAAGAATTTGGAATTGGTTTGTCCCTTTCTAAAAAAGATGATTTAACGGAACTTCTTACAAAGAAAAATTATTCTCTTAACTTATTAAATACGATTGGTTTATCTGTAGGAAATGCGGATATCTATCGTGATCGTATCATGTTTCCACTTTTTGATTTAGCAGGAAAATGTGTTGGGTTTAGTGGTCGCATTTATGAAGACAAAGATGAAAATAAATATTTGAATACAAAAGAAACACCCATTTTTAAAAAAGGAATGCTTCTTTATCACTATCATATTGCAAAAGAAGAAGCCCGAGTAAAAAAGCAAGTTATTATTATGGAAGGATTTATGGATGTTATAAGAGCGTCCACGATTGGGTACCGCAATACAATTGCTTTAATGGGAACAGCTCTTACAAAAGAACACATCAACTCGATTAAGCGATTATCTCAACAAGTTCTTTTATGTTTAGATGGTGATAATCCTGGGAAAAAAGCGACACTTAGTTGTGGCGAAATGTTGGAAAATGCTGGACTTATTGTCAAAGTAATTGCTCTAAAAGATGATGATGACCCGGATACTTTTATCTTAAAATATGGAAAAGAGCGCTTTGATGGATTGGTTGAACATGCTCTATACTTTCGTGATTATAAGATTCAAATCCTTAAGGAAGGAGTTAATTTTCAAAGCGATGAAGAAAAAGCAAACTACATTCATTCTGTCTTAAAAGAGACAACTAAAATGACAGATCCAATTCGAATTGAGATTGTGTTAAAAAATCTTGCAAAAACATGTGAAATAGGATATAATACCCTAGAAAAAAGGTTTCAAGAATTAAAAAAGGACGATAATCAAAAAAACAATACGCCTTTTTTCCTTGAAAATTCAAAGACATCTAAGAAGAAAGATAAATATCAGAAAGCACAGGATGCTATCTTTTTAGCAATGCTGGATGCGAACTGGACAATTGATGAAGTTGTCAATTCACATGTTGTCTTCCAAGATTTGGACAGTAGGCAGTTACAAAGTGAGATCACTTACTATTACCATAAGTATGGAGAAGTGACTTTAGCGGATCTTTATACTTATTTGGATGAGAAGAAAAATTTACTCGCACTACTTACAAATATGGAGACGGATATATCTTTTAAAGAGATTACAAAACAAGAATTGTATGATTATTTTAGAGTCATGAAAGAGTATAATAAGAGCCAAGAGATAAAAAGGCTAGAGCGAAAAATGAGCGAAGAACAAGACCCTAAAGTACAAGCAGAAATTGGACTTGAAATAGTCAATTTGAGAAGGGGAGAATAAGAATGGTAGAAGAGATTAAAACAATTGAAGAGAGAAAAACAAAACTAATTGCTTTAGGAAAAAAACAAGGATTTATTACCTATGAGCAACTTGCAGATGAGTTAAAGGGACTTGAGATAGATAGTGATACTTTAGATGAACTTTATAATAGTTTTGTTCAAGAAGGCATTGATATTGTCAGTGATGACGGTAGTGATGATACCGGTGGAGAACAAATTACTGAAGACACAAAAGTTGAAGATCTTACACTTTCAAAAGATATTAAAATCAACGATCCTGTCAGAATGTATTTAAAAGAAATTGGTCGTATCAACTTATTAACGAGCGATGAAGAATTTGAATATGCAAAAAGAGCTGAAGATGGGGATGAAGAAGCAAAACGTATTTTAGCAGAGTCTAATCTTCGTCTTGTAGTCTCAATTGCTAAACGTTATGTAGGACGTGGTATGCTGTTTCTTGATTTAATCCAAGAAGGAAATATAGGTCTTATGAAAGCTGTTGATAAGTTTGATCCAACGAAAGGATATAAATTTTCAACTTATGCAACTTGGTGGATAAGACAAGCAATTACAAGAGCGATTGCAGATCAAGCAAGAACGATTCGTGTTCCTGTTCATATGGTAGAAACCATTAATAAATTAGCTCGTGTTCAAAGACAACTGACTCAAGAATTAAATCGTGAACCAACTGATGAAGAAATTGCTAAAAAGCTTGGAATCACTGTGGAAAAAGTTAGAGAAGTTTACAAAATTAGTCAAGATCCAGTCTCACTTGAGACACCAATTGGAGAAGAAGATGATTCTCATTTAGGAGACTTTATTCGAGATGAGAGGACAATGGGACCAGAAGAATATGCAACTGTTGAGATGTTGAAAGAAGAATTAGCAGGTGTTTTATTAACACTAACTGATCGAGAAGAAAAAGTTCTTCGTCTTCGTTTTGGTCTTGATGATGGGCAGTGTAGAACACTCGAAGAAGTCGGTCAAATCTTTGGGGTTACACGTGAGAGAATTCGTCAAATTGAAGCAAAAGCGCTTCGTAAGCTTCGTCATCCATCTCGTTCTCGTAAATTAAAGGATTTCTTAACAGATTAATGAACGAACGATTAAAAAAAATTGTAGACCTCATACCAAGTGAGGTCTTTTCTCTTGATATAGGTTGTGATCATGCTCTTTTAGATATTGCTCTTGTCGAAGAAAAAAAGCTCTCTCGTGTTATCGCTTCTGATAATAAAGAAGGTCCTCTTGAAAAAGCAAGAGAAAATATTGAGAAAGCATCTTGCTCGGATAAAATCATTTTAACTTTAAAGGATGGACTTGACGCTTATCAAGAAGGCGTTGACACAGTAATTATTTCTGGAATGGGGGGACATGCCATCATCAATATTTTAAAAAAGCATAAAGAACTCTTACCAAAGATAAAAACACTTATTTTATCACCCAATAATTATATTCCTTTAGTTCGAAAAGAAGTGTGTCATTTAGGATTCAAAATAGTAGATGAATACTTAATTCAAGATAAAAACATCATTTATACGATTATAAAATTAGAACGAGGTAAAGAAAAATTGTCCCAACAAGATCTTATTTTAGGACCTATCCTTCGGAAAAGACGAGAAAAGATTTTTATTGAACAATTAGAAAGAGAGAAAAAGGGAAGAGAACTTCTTTTAAACTTGCTACCACTTTCTTACATAAAAAAAAGAAGAACGACAAAAAAAGAATTGAAATGGATTATAGAAGAACAAAAAAAGAGGTAAGTTAAATCTCTTTTTTTATTCGTCTGGTTCTGCTTTATTAGATGAATCAGGTTCTACTTGTACTTCATCATCATCATTCGTAGTGTCTTTTTCATCTTTCTCTTCTGAAGAGTTCTTTTCTGTCTCATTCTCTTTTGAAGTATCTTTTCCTTTATTGGTAGAACTATTTGGCTTTTTCTCATCTGTTTGTGTTGTACTCGATGAACTGCCTGTTCCTCCAACCGTTAAAGTAACGCTACCTTTAATCATGTCAACACGTTTACCTTCTGGATAGTTTTGACTACAAACAACGCCTCGACCACAATTTCCACCTTGCTTAATTGTGACAGAAATATTATTTCTACTTGCAATACTTCTTGCTGTTGCTTCACTGTAACCAACAAAATTAGGAACAAGGGAATAAGTGTAATCTTTACTATAAGGACCATAACCAATTGTTTCAACTGCATATTCTTCATCAATAGAATAGGTGAATGTTTTCTCTGGAGTCACGTCTTCTAGTTCAAGATTTTGCTTCATCGCAGTCACAATATCATTTCGACTTTCTTTATTGGGGATATAGTTCCATAACATTAAACTTGTTGCGATATACTCATTTAAAATCGTTTGACCTGTTCCTTGTAAATAAAGCTGTTGAATATTAATTAAATTACCATTTTCATGATCGAGCTTTCGTTTTAAAATATCCTTGCCAATATTATAAAAAGATAAAATCTGTTCTGTTGTAAAGTTTGTATCAAAGTTATTTGAAATTGTTCCAATCACATCCATTAATTGGGTCACATTACTTAAGTTTTTAATCTGATTCACAATTCCTTGCAAAACAACTTGATGATTTAATCCACGATCTAGATCCCCATTTGGAAGTTGCTTTCTATTTCTTGCAAGAACAAGAGCTTCTTCACCACCTAAATGTTGATACCCTTCATGAATACAAACTTGTCCTTCACGATTAGAATTATCTGTACAAAGATCAGCTGGTACTAAAACATCAATTCCTCCTAATGTATCCACAAGCTTGACAATTCCCTTGAAGTTAATCTTTGCATAATAATCAATGGTTATATCGAAGTAGTTTTCAATTGTCTTCATCATACAATCTGTTCCATATGAAGCAGCATGGGTAATTTTATTTTCAACTTTATTTGGAAAACATGCGATTGGAACATAGCTATCTCTTGGAATGGATAACATTGTTGCATTTAAAGTTTTTGGATTGAATGTTACTAATATTAAAGCATCTCCATTTGCAGGAACACCTGCAATTCCTTCATCAGCGGAATCTACACCCATTAATAAAACTGTAAAAGGTTTATCGAGTGTCTTATGAACGGAGGATGTCTCAAAAGAAGAAGTTTCTTTCTTTTTCATTTCTTTACTTTTTGAATAAATAATTTTAGTAACGCTATCAACATCTTCGAATCCTGTTGTGTTTCTAAATAAATCTGCATAACTTTTTGGAACAAAGATGGCATCTAATTCCTTTTGATAAAGTGCTTGTAACAAAGATAAGTAACTATCCATTGTTGTAATTTCATTTGTACTTTTTAAATTTTGCTCTTTAATAATATCTAAAGCGAGTTGATACCCCTCAATAGAATCTTTATCATCTAGTCTTCCAATTTTTAAATTTTTAACATCTTTAATGTCACTAATTTCACTTTCTGATAAAACAACCAAACTAGAAGTATAAGTAATTGTCTTTTTATTCATTCCACTGATGGTTCCATAAACATAAGTAATTAAAAGACCAATCGCTAAAGACAAAAGAAGATAAAGAATTAAAAAAAGTGTCAAAATCTTACTTTTCTTTTGACTTTGATGAAGTCTCACTTTAATTCGTAACCAAAAGATTAAATCAATAAAAATAAGTATTGTAATTAAAATATAACGAAGTCCCTTTTCAATAGGACCTAATAGTAAAATATTATAAATAAGAAATATACTTGAGCATATTGCTAGTATAAACAAAAAAATAAGACCTTTGTTTGTTTTTCTTTTTCTATGGGTTTCTTTTTCCATTTCACATCTCCTTATTCTTTATTATTATAACGAAAAAACAAGACTTTTACAAATGAATTCATAAAACAGAGGAAAAATACTGTTATTATCTGTCAAGATGCGTCCTGAATAAAACTTGCTAGAATAAAGTAATCATAATAGAAACGAACGAAATTTTCTTCTCATCAATTCACATCTTAAAATATACATGCTATAATGGAAGAGGTGAAGAAAATGCAAAAAAAGACACTCCTTAAAATAATCAATTTGTTTTTATGGCTTGGACCATTTCTAGATGCTTTTACAGCTTTGATGATTGTCAAGTGGAATATTTCTTTGACAATAGGAGTGGTTATTCGTTTTCTTTATTTGATATTTTTAATTTCTTATCTTATCTTTATGAGAGAAGATAAGGGTGAAAAGAAAAAGACACTTTTTGTTCTTTTCCTTTTTCTTCTTTACTTTATTGGATTTATTCTATTAAAGTATCAGCAGGAAAGACAAGTTGTTTTCTCTTGTCTCAAAGCACTTTTTAGAAGTTTTTACTTTCCACTTCTTTTGTTTACACTGTCACGAATCAGTCATACTAAAAAAATTGAACCAACAATATCTTCTTTTCCTAAACTCTATTTTGTATACTTGTTTTTCATAATTGTTCCCAATTTATTAGGAATAGGTCTTGCAACTTATCAAGTGACTAAAGAAGGGAAGATGGGACTTTTTTATAGTGCGAATGAAATTAGTGCGATACTTTCAATACTGATGCCATTTTATTTTGAATATCTTTACCGAAAACAAAACTTTTTTTTGACTGTATTCGGAAGTTTTCTTCTTATTTTTATTCTTCTATCCATTGGAACTAAAGGACCATTATTAAGTCTTGATATATTAATGCTTCTTTTTGGATATCGTTTTATTAAGGATTTAATTCATTCAAAAAAGTGGAAAACTTTAGGAGGTGTTGGTGTCTGTTTTGTTTCTTTGATGTGCCTTTTAATCATCGTTTTACCAAGTACGAGTTTTTATAAAAATATAAAAGTTCACCTTGACTTTTTAGAGGTGAATAATGTTTTTGAAATTTTTAAAGATTTTCACTTAGTCGATCATTTTATCTTTAGTTCAAGGCTTTCATTTTGGCAGAAAAGTCATAAAATGTATCAGAAAGCACCCATTTCTAATCAGCTTTTAGGCTTAGGTTATTATGATAAGGGTCAAGAAGTAAAAATGATTGAAATGGATCCGATTGATGTTTTTTATCGACATGGTATTATTGGTTTTCTTCTTTATTTTGGAACAGTGCTTTTTATCATCATACCCGTTTTTAAGAATTTGTTTCAAAAAAGAAATAAAGGGCAGGAACTTGTCTTTAAAAGCAGTCTATTTTTAATGATATTACTCGCATTTTTTACAGGACATATTCTCTTAGCACCAGCAGTATCCATCTATGTTGTTTATCTTTTGGTCTATCTTGAAACAAGAGAGGAAGTAGTTTAATGAAATTAGCATTTATTATTTTAAATTATAATGATTATCCATCAACAAGTGCATTACTTGAAAATATTAAAGATTATCAAATTATTGATTTAATTGTTGTGGTTGATAATCATTCGACGGATAAATCTTATCAAGAATTGTTGAATTGGGAAAGTGAGAAAATACATCTTATCCGAGCAGATGAAAACAAAGGGTTTGCATCAGGACTAAATTTAGGTTGTCGTTATGCTAAAAATGTTCTTGGAAAATGTCATCTTATTTTATCCAATGCAGATATCGTCATTGGAAAAGAAGAAAACATCAAAGAGTTAAATGATTTAATTGGAAAGAGAAATATTGAAGTTTTAGCACCTGTTATTACTCAAAAAAATGATATTTTCAGAGGATGGAAAATTCCAACTATTCAAGCAGAAATTTTAGGAAATTTACCGGTTATTGGAAAAAAAATCTATCAAAAGAAAATTAATTATCCTGAAAGTCATTATAAAGGTGAGATTTCAATTGTAGGTACTGTTTCAGGCTGCTTTTTTATGATAACATCCACTCTTTTAGATAAAATAGGTTATTTTGATGAAAACACTTTTCTTTATTATGAAGAAAATATTTTAGGAAGTCGTCTTTTAAAGACGAAATATCAAATTGCAGTAGCGAATAAAATTACAGTATTCCATAACCATTCTGTATCTGTTGATAAAAGTATTAATACAATTAAAAAGTATAAAGCTCTCAAGAAAAGTCAAGCTTATTTTTGTAAAGAGTATTTACATGCGACAAAGTTTCAGCTGCTTCTTTTAAATATGACAATGAAACTGACATTACTCACGCTTTATATTCGAAATTTTGAAGCAAAGAAAAAAAGCCATTAAGCTTTTTTATTAATACCTATCATGCTTCCAAGAATACTTGTCAGTAGGAGAATGAAATAATAAATAACAAGTTTTAAAGAAAGATTCCCATTAAATCCTAAAACATAAAGAAGAAAATAGAAGAAAAGAATAATGCCTCCTAATTTAAGACCTTCAAGAAATCCTCTTTTTGTTGCTTTCTTTCCAAGTGTAATACTGATGAATAAAAGGACAATCAGCTGTATTCCAAAAAGAAGAAAAGAAAGTGTTTTTAAAGAAAGCAAGTTGAAGTAGTAGAAAGTATTAAGAAGAAGAATGAACAAGAAAATCGTTATTAAATAAATAAGAAAACTTTTTCCAAGTATTTTCAGATTCTGCATAAAATCACCTGTTTTAATGTATGAAGAAAAAAGACAAATTATGAGAATTTCTTAATGGGATTCAACAGAGAAAAAATTTTCACTCTGAGGCTCTAATTATGATATAGTAAAATAGGAATAGGCGACAAACGGTGATAACAGTGGCATGGTAACTTCGTCCAACCCATGGTTCAATCGCGGTGGTGGCTATAACAATACTACGAACGCAGGTGTTTTCAACTATAACATCAATACTGGTGGTACGAACAGCAATATCTCGTTCCGCGTGTGTGCCTGACTACAAAAGAAAAATATGATTTTTGTAGAGTCTATTCATGAATAAAAGAAAGAAAAAGATGAGTAACAATCCGTGAAAATCTTTTTTTTACCTTTTTCGCTGTTCTAAATTGTGATACAATAGCAACAAAAGAGGGAAGTATATGGAACGATTACAAAAAGTGATTGCCCAAAGTGGTATTTCATCAAGAAGAAAAGCAGAAGAACTTATAAAATCAGGACGTGTCTTTGTAAATGGCAAGTGTGTTCAAGAATTGGGAACAAAAGTCTCTAAAAAAGACAAAATCGAAGTGGATGGAAAAATTCTTAACAAAGAAAAAAAAGTTTACTATCTTTTAAATAAACCAAGAGGAGTTCTTACTACAACATCGGATGATAAAAATAGAAAAACAGTTAAAGACTTAATCGAATGCGAAGAGAGAATTTACCCAGTTGGAAGACTTGACTATGATACAACAGGCGTTCTTTTATTAACAAATGATGGAGAGTTTGCCAATATTTTAATGCATCCATCTCATGAAATTCCTAAAGTTTATTTAGCAAAAATAAAAGGACTTATCACCAAAGAGTCCATTCATGCTTTAAAAAAAGGCGTTTTTATCGGAAACAGTATGGTTTATCCGGATAGAGTAAAGATAAAAAAACAAGATGTTAAAACACAAACTTCTTTTGTAGAAGTTACGATTCATGAAGGAAAAAATCATGAAGTGAAAGAACTATTTAAAGCTCAAGGCTATGATGTTATCAAGCTTACAAGAGAACAGTATGCATTCTTTACAACATCTGGACTCAAAAGTGGTGAGTATCGAAAATTAACTCCAAAAGAAGTAAGTAAAGTTTATAGTCTTAAATAAAAAGAAGCAGTTATTCTTCTACTTCAATTGCTGAAGTTGGGCAAGAATCGGCTGCTTCTTTTACGCTTTCTTTATTTTTTTCGCTTACATTTTCTTCCTTCGCTTGAGAAAGACCTTCGTCATTTAATTCAAAAACATCTTCTGCAATTGAAGCACAAGCACCACAACCAATGCAAGCATCTTGATTTACTTTTACTTTCATTTGATATTAACTTCCTTTCTTTTACTATTATACTATAAAAGTTTCTAAATAAAGAATAAAAAACTTCTTTTTCACTAAAATTTACGAAAAAATTCTTCTTTTTAGTTTTCTTTGCTAAATAGAAAGTTGTATGTTATATTATAATAGGAGAGTGATAAAGTGAATAGTAGAATGGATCGTTATCAAAATACGAATGAAGGAAATCGTTCTACAAGACACAGTAGAACAGCTAAAAATGAAGAACTTTATCAAGACCTTGGAAGAACTATGAAATATACATCATTCACAACAGAGTTACCGGCAGTTGAAATTGACGCCGCAAAGAAAAACTATAAAACCCGTGAAGACTACCAAAAAATAAAAGAATATGGTGATTTTTTTGAAGAGGATCTTCCAAAAGCAAGAAAAGAATTAAAAGAGTTTAATCAACTCTATGATACAAGTGAAAATAGAGTTTATGATATTAATAGTGTTTTAGCCCAGGCGAAAAAAGAACGAACAATCATTGATGAACGTGAGAAGAAAAGAAAATTAAAAAATGAAAAGTATAATATTGCTGCTACGATGGATAAAGATGAATTAGAAGCCATTAAAAACAGAAAGAAAATTTTTGAAGAAGAAGAGCAAGAAGAATTACAAGAACTCATTGATACAATTACTTCTCATGAGTTAAGAGAAGAGTTGGATGAGAGTCAAGAGGGAAGTCTTTTAGCGGATTTAATGGCAACATCTTCTTTGGATGAGATCACCTCTTCTCAAAACCTTCCTAAAGATACGGAAAGTTTAATTGAAGAAACAGCACCTCTTAAGAAAGCGAAAACAGGAAAGCTTACACAGGATATGGATGATTCTTTCTATACGAGGTCACTTGACTTATCAGACAAAGATTTTGAAATGGATGATGAGTTAGGCGAAGAGTTGAAAGAGTCCAAAAAAATGTTAATTGTCAAATTAATTTTCTTATTACTTTTATTAGTCGTTGTCGTAGTAGGTTCTTATTTTATTATTAAAAGTTTCTAGAAAAATAGAAGCTTTTTTCTTGTCGATTAAAAATAGAATATGGTATAGTAATCTTAGGTAAAAGGCAGGGGATTATATGAATTTAAAGTTTGTTTTAAATGATTATGTTTTTATTTGGAATTTACTATTTCAAGCTTCTGTCAATTCTGATATTCATGCTTTTAAACAGAAACTGTGGAAAAACTATCGGCACTGTTATGAAGATATGTTTACTGAAAAAAATAATTTGTTAAAAGATCCGAAAAATTATATTCCAAATGATGATACGATTTATGACATGATAAAAAAAACAGACATGTATAGAAAAATTTATGATGAAACTGAACTTTTTCGACTCTCTATTATGGAAGTGTGGGATCAAAATAAGAAAGAGATTATGGAAATTTTAAAATCACTTTTACGAATAGATATTAAAATTTATCATGTTTTAGTTGTTCACCCCAAATTGGATATTGTCGAGATGGAAGTTGTTAAAAATAGACGTGTAAATACAATCGTCTATGGAAGAAAAAGGAAAGGGGAAACTCCTTTAGAAGTGCTTGTTCAAATTATCTCATCTGTTTTGAAAAAAGAAATTAAGAGTTATTCTTGGTATCAAGAACAATATCGTGAATTTGTAGATGCAGTTGTTGAACTCTTAATTGATAATGAATTTTATACCCGCCTTTCAAAAGAGAGCAAATACTTAAGAGGAGATCCAACGCTATCTTTTTTGAAAAAACAAATTTATCCTTATTTATTAATGTATTTAGGGGCAACTCGATCAGAATTTCCTAAGTATATGAAAAGGGATAAAATTGCTTTTGATATCAATCTTTATCGTTATGAAAGCTTTCTTGCAAGTGCAAATGTTTTAGAGTTTATTCGTTTTTGTATTCAAAATCAAAGAAAAATTATTCAAATTAGTCGATTAGAAATTCGATAAAACAGGAAGTGGTAGTATGGACAGTAAGTTACAAATATTTCTAGACAAAATTCAACTAGAAGAGGAATATTATCCTTTTTTTAATGGCGTAACACTCAAAAAAATTCTTGTAAAAAAAGAGAAAAAAGAGTGGCTTGTTTTTTTCGATTTGCCTACTTTTTTTCCAGCTGAAGTCTATTTTGCTTTAGAGAATAAAAAACAATTATTAACAGAAAACAAAGTGGCTCTTATCTATCAAGTGGAAGATAAAGATGTAAAACCACTTCTTGACTCTTTTTCATGTGTTTTGGATCATTTGCCAGATATTGCTTTAAAAGAAAGATACCTGGATGCATTAAAAGAACAGGATAAAAAATTATGTTTGGTGGCAGGAAATAAAGTAGAGCAGATAAGACTTGCTTCTTTAAAGCCTGAAATAGAGAAAATTTATCAGTCCTTTGGTTATGATGATGAAATTCCAGTGATTGTTCAATATGATGAAAAAGATGTCGTCCAAGCCATTCAAAAAGATTTAGAAATTCCAAAAGAGTTTCTTGAGAAAAAAGAAGAACCTGTAAAAGTAGATCCTCCTAAAGAGAAGAGCTATCGCCGAAGAAAACAAACCCCAGATGAGGGATGCCTTCTTGGTGGAAAAATAGAAGATACTCATCTTGCAATATCCGCTTTACAAGGGGAAGATAATAATGTCACAGTGGAAGGCGTTGTTTTTGGTACAGAGTATTTTGAATCGAGTAAATCGAATTTTAAAATTATTACTTTAAAACTCACGGATTATACAGATAGTATTTACTGTAAAGTTTTTATTCGAGATGATGATGAGTATTTAAGACTTTGTTCTGCTTTAAAGTCAGGAAAATGGTTTAAAATAAGAGGTTATACGAAAAATGATGCGTTTTCAAAGGAACTGGTTTTAAATGCTCGAGATATTATGCCTTTAGAAAAGCATGAAGATACAGTAAAAGATACGGCAGTCAAAAAACGTGCTGAGATTCACGCGCATACAATGATGAGCCAAATGGACGGAGTTGCCGATGAGATTAAACTTGTCAAACAAGCGATTTCTTTTGGACACCGTGGTATTGCCATTACAGATCATAATGGTGCTCAAGCTTTTCCTCATGTGTATAATTTTGTAAAAGATCATAATAAAAACCTCAAAGAAGGAGAAGAACCTTTCAAAGTTTTATATGGAACAGAACTTTTAATGATTGATGATAGTGTTGATATTGTCGTGCGTCCTAATGACGCGGTTTTACTCGATCAAGAATATGTTGTCTTCGACTTTGAAACGACAGGATTTAATGCCGGTGGAGTGGACTCTATCATTGAAATTGGGGCTGTTAAGATAAAAAATGGGGAGATAATTGAAAGATATGATGAATTGATTAATCCTGGAAAGCCTCTTCCTAAAAAAATTATAGAAGTTACCAATATTACAGATGAGATGTTAAAAGATAAAGACAATGAAGAAAACGCTGTCAAAAGATTTGTTGCATGGTTTAAAGATTTACCTATGGTTGCGCATAATGCCAAGTTCGATGTCTCATTCCTTGAAATGGCTTATCAAAAGTATCATTTAGGAACATTCTCCAATCCTGTTTTAGATACTCTTGAAATCTCTCGAACACTTGATAGTGGATTTTCAAGACACTCATTGTCTGCGCTTGTTAAGCGATATGAAGTTCCTTGGGATGAAGAGAGTCATCATCGAGGAGATTATGATGCGGAAGGAACTGCCCTTGTCTTTTGGAAAATGCTCAAAAAACTAGATAATCGTAATATTTCCAAAATGAATGAATTAGATAAATTAGTGGACACAAAAGAAGTCCACAAATTTGGAAGAGGTCATCATATTAATTTATTGGCACTGAATAAAACAGGACTTAAAAATCTTTTTAAAATCATTTCGTATGCCAATACAGAGTACCTTTATAAAACACCGAGAATTATTAGAAGTAAAATTGAAGAGCTAAGAGAAGGGATACTTGTTGGAAGCGGTTGTTATGAAAGTGAGGTTTTTCAGGAAGCAAAGAGTAAGAGTGAAGAAGAGTTAACCAACATTATTCGCTTTTATGACTATGTTGAAGTTCAACCACCAGAGTGTTATTGTCATTTAATTGAGACGGGGGATTTTGGAAATAAAGTTGAATTAGAAGCCCATCTTGAAAAAATTATTCGAACAACTCGTGAAGCTGGAAAGATGATGATTGCAACAGGAGATGTTCACCATATATTAAGAGAAGATAAAATTTATCGAGAAATTATTGTCAATCAAAAGGTTCCAGGTGGAGGACGGCATCCTTTAGCACGAGGTGGTATTACAGATATTCCAAGTAATCACTTTAGAACAACAGATGAAATGCTAGAAGACTTTTTATTCTTGCCACCAGATGTTCGTGAAGAAATTGTTATTACAACGCCTAATAAAATGCTCGATATGGCAGAAGATATTGAAGTGATTATTGACACAGGTGGAATTCCATTTTCCCCCAAGATTGATAATTCTCAAGAAGAAGTTCGTCAAATGGTGTATGGAAAAGCCCATGCTATGTATGGAGATCCACTGCCACAGTTAATAGAAGATCGAATTACGCAAGAATTAACCGGAATCATCAATGGAGGATTTGACGTTATTTATCTGATTGCTCAGCGCCTGGTGAAACATTCAAACGATGATGGTTACTTAGTAGGATCTCGTGGCTCTGTTGGTTCGAGTTTTGTGGCAACCATGATGGGAATTACAGAGGTGAATCCACTGCCAGCACATTACTTATGTAAGAAATGTAAGTATTCAGAGTTTACCAATCAAGATGGTGAAGCTTATGGAAAGGATTATTCATCTGGATATGATTTGCCTGACAAAGTCTGTCCTCGATGTGGTGAAAAGCTGAGCAAAGAAGGACAGGATATGCCGTTTGCAACTTTCTTAGGCTTCAATGCCGATAAAGTTCCAGATATTGACTTGAACTTTTCTGGAGATTATCAGTGGAAAGCGCATGAATACACTAAAGTTTTATTTGGGGTGGACAATGTTTATCGTGCTGGAACAATTGGAACTGTCGCTGAGAAAACAGCCTATGGTTATGTGAAAGGTTATATGGAAGAGCACAATATTCAAAATATACGCAGTGCCGAAATTGAGCGTCTTGCATTAGGGTGCACTGGAGTGAAAAGAACAACTGGACAGCACCCAGGAGGAATTGTCGTTATTCCGGGATATATGGATGTCTTTGATTTTACGCCTTTTCAATTTCCAGCAGATGATAATACTTCGCGGTGGAGAACAACCCACTTTGATTACCATGCGATTGATCAAGATGTCTTAAAACTGGATATACTCGGTCACGATGATCCGACCGTTCTTCGTATGCTTCAAGATTTATCAGGAATTGATGTGACAACTCTTCCAATGGATGATAAAAAGGTTTTCTCGCTTCTTTGTACGCCTGAAGCCTTAGGGGTGAGTGAAGAAGAAATTTTATGTCCAACAGGAACACTAGGGCTTCCTGAGCTTGGAACGCGTTTTGTTATTCAAATGCTTGTAGAAACGAAGCCTCAATCTTTTGGGGAACTTGTTAAAATATCTGGGCTTTCTCATGGGACAGATGTTTGGGCAGGAAACGCCAGTGAACTTATCAAAAATAATATCGTTCCTTTTAAAGAGGTTATTGGTTGTCGTGATGATATTATGGTAAATCTAATGAATCTTGGAATGGCACCCAAAGATGCTTTTAAGATTATGGAATTTGTTCGTAAAGGAAAAGCAAGTAAAGATCCAGAAACTTGGGCGATGTGGAAAGAAAAAATGGAACAAGCAAACATTCCAGATTGGTATATTGAATCTTGTCATAAAATCAAATATATGTTCCCAAAAGCCCATGCTTGTGCATATGTTATGAGTGCCATTCGAATTGCATGGTTTAAAGTTTATCAACCTCTTTTCTATTATGCAGCTTATTTTTCAGTTCGTGTGGATGATTTTGATATTGAGACAATGATACGAGGAAAAGATGAGATCAAAAGGGTACTAGAAGAGTTAATTGCTAAAGGGTTCGACGCTACCAATAAAGAGACAGGTATTATTGAAAGTCTTCGTATTGCCTTAGAAGCATCAGCCCGAGGAATTACATTTGCTCCTATTAGCTTAGAGAAAAGTCAAGCAACAAAGTTTATCGTTGATGAAGAACATGAAAATACTTTAATCCCACCTTTTTCAACGATAGATGGTCTTGGAGATACAGTTGCTCAAACAATTGTTGAAGAGCGAGAAAAGCAACCTTATTTATCGAAAGAAGATTTACAAAAACGTGGAAAGGTATCCAAAACTTTAGTTGATAAGATGGAAGCGATGGGAATTATTCAAAACTTGCCAGAGTCCAATCAACTGAGTTTGTTTTAGGGAAAAAGATGAATAAACTCTATTATCCTGTTCTTGTTGAGACAGGAAATAAATTTGGTAATATGAACCGATTTCATTTTGATAAACAGCGTCAATATAATGAACAAGAAAGAAGACAAATGTTTTTAGAGGCGCGAATTAAAGCAGCCCGTGTTTATGGGTTTGATCCTTATAAAATGTTTGTGCCTACCCAAGGAAAGGGAAAAACATATGAAGTTTTAACCCAAGAGATGATTGATTCAGTTCAAGATGGATGGGATTTAGAAATTCCAGCGGATATTTTAATGATTCGCTTTGACACACCTCAAGTTGTTGTGGGCTATCCGGTTGCAGACTGCGCTGTCGTCGTTGCTGCTGACTTAAAAAATGGAATCACAGCAACGGCACATTGTAGTGGAAAAATGGTGGATCAAATGCTTCCTAAAATAACGCTTGAGTCTTTGAAAGAAGAAGCGGACAGTAAGGACGAAGACATTTTTGTCTATGTCAGTGCTTGCATTGGACAAAACTGGACTTACTCAGAGTACCCGAGTTGGATTTCAAATCACTCATTTTGGGAAGAGTGTAAAGCATTAAAGGAAGAGAAGGGTCTTTATAAAATAGATCTTCGAAAAGCTATTCTTGCTCAACTTGAAACTTCAAAGTATAAGAAAGTTTTTATCCATCCAAGTGATACACAAACAGATCCTAACTTTTATTCTAATAATGCATCTAGTCATGGTAATGTGAAAAAATATGGACGTCACTTTGCAGGTGCTTTTTATCCAAAATAGAAGAAAAATAATTTTCTCTTTTGACACTTCTTTGATATAATAAAATAAATGATGAGTGATCTAAAAGAGGTGAAAAGAAAAAACATAAGTGAAAAGATAAATTCAATGTACTTATGTTTTTTTCATTTGAAAGAGCTAAAGGGAAGTGATTGGATGAAAATAACGATTGGAAATATAGAGCTTTCTTACATACAATATGGTGAAGGAGAAGATGTTGTTTTACTACATGGATGGGGTCAAAATATTGAAATGATGAGACCATTAGGAGATCCTCTTAGCCAGAATTATCGTGTTACAATTTTAGATTTGCCAGGATTTGGAGAAAGTAGTGAGCCAGATATTTCTTGGACTTTGGAAGACTATGTTTCATTTCTCTCATCCTTTTTCCATCAAGTAAAAGTTCAAAATCCTATTTTAATTGGG
>CANQHD010000022.1 GCA_947623625.1 uncultured Bacilli bacterium | reverse complement strand
CGTCCTTGACTAAATTTGATGAAAGACTAAATTTCACTTCTTTATCTTTAAACGCAATTTACTTTTTCATTTAACAAGAGATTGATAATGGGAAATAGGTGCTTTTTTTCTCCTTAAAAATAAGATATAATAATAGTGCGTTCCTAATGAACACTTGAAAGGAAGAAGTTTTATGAAGAATAAAGCAATTATGAGTCGAGATATAGACTTTGCAAAATGGTATACAGATGTTGTAAAAGCAGCCCATTTAGCAGATTATTCAAATGTAAAAGGATGTATTGTTTTTGAACCACGTGGTTATGCTCTTTGGGAAAAAATGCAGCAAGTATTAGATGAGATGTTTAAAAAAACAGGGCACCAAAATGTCTACATGCCTCTTTTAATTCCAGAAAATCTTCTAGAAAAAGAAGGAGAACTCATTCAAGGATTTTCTCCTGAAGTTGCTTGGGTAACAAAAGGTGGCGAAAAAGATTTGGAAGAGCGTCTTTGTATTCGACCAACATCAGAAACACTTTTTAGTGATTATTATAGCAACGTAGTAAAATCTTATCGTGATCTTCCTTTAAAATACAATCAATGGTGTAGTGTAATGCGTTGGGAAAAAGAGACAAGACCGTTTTTAAGAAGCCGTGAATTTTTATGGCAAGAAGGTCATACTGTTCATGAGACTCAAGAAGAAGCAGAAAATGAGACAAAACAAATGTTAAATATTTATCGAACATTTTTTGAAGATTATTTAGCAATTCCTGTGATTACTGGAAAGAAAACGGAAAAAGAAAAATTCTCAGGAGCAGAATATACGCTTACAATAGAAGCAATGATGTATAATGGTATTACTTTACAATCAGCAACTTCTCACTATTTTGGGCAAAAGTTTTCAAAAGCTTACGATATTTCATTTAAAGATAGAAACAATCAGCTTTCTTATTGCTATCAAACATCATGGGGTTCTTCAACCAGAATGATAGGGGCACTCATTATGGTTCATAGTGATGATAATGGTCTTGTGCTTCCACCCAAAATTGCTCCCGTTCAAGTTTGTATTGTTCCAATTCAAATGACAGAAAAAGTCTTAGATGAGGGCGAAAAAATTAAGAAAAAACTAGAAGAAGCAGGAATAACAGTCACTATAGATAAGACAGATAAATCGGCAGGATTTAAATTTTCAGAAGCAGAAGTTTCAGGTGTTCCAATTCGAATTGAAGTAGGAGAAAGGGATTTAGAACAAGATAAAATTGTTCTTGTAAGAAGAGATACAGGAGTAAAAAAAGAAGTTTCTCTTGATGAAAATATTGAAAAAGTCATCCAAAATGAAATGGAATGTATGCAACAAGAAATGTTTAATCGAGCAAAGAAAAGAACAGATTCCTTTACATTTACTTGCCATCATTTAGATGAAGTAAGAAATCAAATAGAAAAGCAACCTGGCTTTATTCATGCAATGTGGTGTGGAGATGAAGCATGTGAATTGAAAATGAAGGAAATCAATGGACTAAAATCACGTTGTATCTTAGAAGATGGAGAAAAAATAGATGAGAAATGCGTTGTTTGTGGAGGAAAAGCTAAACATCATGTTGTCTGGGGGATTCAGTACTAAATTGAAAGGATAAAAAATGAAAAAAATCATAATAGGAAGTAGTATTGCATTTTTAATTATTGCAGTCATTTTAATGGGAACTTTATTGAATCCAAAAGAAAGAAATTTATTATTTGAAATATATTCTGATCGACTGGATTGCTATACAGTATTGTTGAAAGTATATGATAATAATACTTATCAAGTAGAAGATAAAAAAGGGACTTACTCTTATGATGTTTCACAAATCATTCAAAAAAACAATCAATATCAAAAAGATGAAAAGGGACCTTTTATACTAAAGTACCATGATGGTAAAGTGTATAATGTTTATGAGACCAATGTTGAACTAATGGAATTTTTAGATTCAATTGATGTTAATCTTGATACTTGTCATTCATATTAAGTTAGATAAAATAGGAAAAATTCTTGAAAAAAGGAAAAATATTCAGTATACTAAAGCTAGTTTATAGATGCAAATAATAGTAGTAATTGATTTATCTTTAAAAAGAGACTCTATGGTGGGTGAAAATAGAGAAAAGAGATCAGTGAACTTGATTATATAATTGCATTCCGGAGAAATTCCGTTATCAAAAAAAGATAGCATAGATTCTATGAAGTAAGATGGTACCGCGGATTATGATTCGTTCTTACAAGTAGAGTCTTTTTAGTTTTAGGAGGAATCATATGAATGAAATTTGCTTGTTTGTTCTAACGTTTGTTTTTATTTTTATTATTTATGAATTGTTTGTTGTTCGAAAATTAAAGAAAGGACGGGCGAAAAAAAAGCCAATTGAAGTACGATATTTAGAAGCAAGATACCATTTGAATTTAGATAAAAAGTCTTATAAACAGTTACTAAATGTGATAAGCTTAGTGAGTGCCTTAGATATTGCCCTTATTGTTTCAATTATTTCGATGGCAAAAAGTTTTATGATCGAATTATTGCTAGGTGTTTGTCTTATCATACCTATTATTTTAATAAGTTATCATTTTGTAGGAAGTTATTATACGAAGAAAGGAATGAAGAAAAATGTATAATTTTAGTGAAATAGAAAAAAAATGGCAAAAATATTGGAAAGAGAATCATACCTTTAAGACAGATGTTTGGGATTTTAGTAAACCAAAGTATTATGTTTTAGATATGTTTCCATATCCCAGTGGAGTAGGACTTCATGCAGGTCACGTTGAAGGTTATACTGCAACGGATATTATTTCTCGAATGAAGAGAATGCAAGGATATAATGTTCTTCATCCAATGGGATATGATTCTTTTGGACTTCCAGCAGAGCAGTATGCTATTAAAACGGGAAATCATCCAAATGGTTTTACAGAAAAAAATATTGCTTATTTTACAGAGCAATTAAATGCATTAGGATTTGATTATGATTGGGATAAGATGGTTGCAACAAGTGATCCCAAGTTTTATAAATGGACACAGTGGATCTTTAAAAATCTTTATCAAGATGGTTATGCGAAATATGTCGATATGCCTGTTAATTGGTGTGAAGGATTGGGAACGGTTCTTTCAAATGATGAAGTTATCGATGGAAAGTCAGAGCGTGGAGGCTATCCTGTTGTTCGCAAAAATATGAAACAGCTCTGTATTGATCAAGCCTCATTTGCAGAAGAGTTACTAGAAGGATTAGATGAAATTGATTGGCCAGAATCCACCAAAGAAATGCAACGAAATTGGATTGGAAAATCAATTGGGGCGCATGTCACTTTTAAAATAAAAGACCATGATAAAGAATTTACAGTCTTTACAACTCGCTGTGATACTTTATTTGGAGCAACTTACTGTGTCTTAGCACCAGAACATGAATATATTAATTCAATTACTACTAAAGAGCACCAAAAAGAAGTAGAAGAATATAAAAGGACATGTGCTTCAAAAAGCGATTTAGAAAGAACAGAGCTTAATAAAGAAAAAACAGGAGTTTTTACAGGTGCTTATGCGATCAATCCAGTCAATGGAAGAGAAATTCCAATTTATATTAGTGATTACGTACTAGCAAGTTACGGAACGGGTGCTATTATGGCAGTTCCAGCTCATGATGAACGGGATTATGAATTTGCGAAAAAGTTTCATATTCCAATCATTCAAGTATTAGAAGAAGTAACAGGAACACCTCATGAAAATGAGACGAAAAAGAAATCGATTGTTGCTGTTGTATATAACCCAAAGACAAAGAAATATCTAACTCTTAATTGGCATGATAAGGGAGGACGCCTCTTTATTGGGGGAACAAGAAAAGAAAATGAGACAGCACTAGACTGTGCCCTTCGGGAAATCAAAGAAGAGACAGGTTACACCGATTTAGAACTTCAAGAGACGCTTCCAAAAATCAATCACCACTATTATGCTTATAATAAGGATAAATATTTCAATATTGAAAGTACAGGCTTTTTCTTCCATTTAAAAAGTGAAAACCAACAGACAACACAACTTGATGAAGATGAGTCTTTTACAGTAGAATGGGTGGATGAAGAAACCGTTCAAGAAGTTAAAGATGCTCTTCACCAAAAGACATATCAATATGCTAAAAATCAAGGAGCTATGGTAGGAGACGGTGTTCATGTCCATTCAGAATTTTTAGATGGACTTTATAAGCAAGATGCTATAGACACCATGATAAAATGGTTAGAAGAACACAACTGTGGAGAAAGAAAAGTCAATTATAAGTTTAGAGAGTGGATTTTTGCAAGACAAAGATATTGGGGAGAACCCGTTCCGATTGTACACTTAGATAATGGAGAGGAATATCTTTTAGAAGATAGTGAACTTCCACTTATTTTACCATCCTTAGAAGACTATAAAGGACACAATGGAAAAGCACCTCTTGAAAATGCGCGTGATTGGAAAGAGTATACAACCAAAACAGGCATGCACGGAGTTCGAGAAACTTCAACTATGCCAGGAAGTGCTGGATCCAGCTGGTATTACTTCCGTTATATTGATCCACAAAATGATGAGGTCTTCTGTGATCCTCGCCTTGCTGCTCACTGGCTTCCAGTTGATCTTTATATAGGGGGACAAGAACATGCTGTAGGGCACTTAATGTATTCAAGAATTTGGAACCATTATTTATATAATAAAGGACTATCTCCTGTAAAAGAACCTTTTAAAAAATTAGTTCATCAAGGAATGATTTTAGGGGAAAATGGTATTAAAATGGGAAAACGATATCCAGAGTATGCCATCGATCCCAAAAATATTGCTAAAGAATATGGAGCAGATACTTTAAGACTTTATGAAATGTTCATGGGTCCTATTGAAGCATCAAAACCATGGAGTATGAATGGAGTAGTAGGTGCTAAAAAATTCCTTGAACGTGTATGGCGCTTCTTTACAAACTTTGAAAATATTAAAGATACGGATAAAGACAAACTAACTAAGATTTATCATCAAACTGTTAAAAAAGTGACAGATGACTTTGAAGTATTAGGATTCAATACTGCAATTAGTCAAATGATGATTTTTGTAAATGAATGTTATAAAGTTGGAAGTTGTCCCAAAGAATATGCAGAAGGATTTATCAAAATGATAAGTTGTATAACTCCTCATATAGGAGAAGAAATGTGGGAGCTTTATGGTCATAATCAAACAATTGCTTATGAAAAATGGCCAGAATATGATGAAAAATACTTAAAAGAAGAAGAAAAGGAGATTGCAGTCCAAGTCAATGGAAAGGTTCGTGCTACCATGTTTGTACATCAAGATAATACGGATCAAGAAATTGAACAGAAAGCTTTTTCTCTTGATAATGTTCAAAGACATATCCAAGGAAAAGAAATTGTAAAAGTGATTGTGATTAAAGGAAAAATATGTAATATTGTTGTAAAAGATTAGGGGGATTTTTATGGAAATACAATATAAATTAAACATTCAAGGAACGACTTATGATTTAGTTCCAAATTATCCACAAGAAAATAGAGTTGATTTAGATGCTTTAAATGAAGTTTGCTTCATGCTTCATCAAGATCAAGAAATGAAAAGTCAAACAGACTCATCTTCGTTAATGATTTCACAACTCGATCGTGAATGCATTGAAAGATTGCTAAGACGTAAACAAGATTTTATTATAGATTCTATTCATCGAGGATGTTATCCTAAAATGCTGAATAAAGCAAATAAATATGAAGAGATTTTACTTCAATACTTAATGAATGGAAAATCTCTTTCTTTATCTCAAGAAAATCGTGAAAAAATACTTCATTTTTATACGTTAGTTGATAGTGATATAAAGGGAACACTTTTCTCACCATATGGTGCTATTTTCCTATCAGATGATAAAATTTCAGAGCCACTTGCAAGAATTCTTTTCGAGAAACAATTATCTGAAAAGACAGAGTTAAAAACACCACTTTTAAGTGGACGAATGCTTATTTTTATGCGAGATGAATATTCCGATTCCATTAAAAATGATATTTTAAGTACTTATTCAGAAGCAGAACTTTTAGAAACAACTCAAAAGTTCACAGCTTTCTTTAGAGGAGTTGCTTTTTGTAAATGTCTTGATAAACAAGAACAGCTCTATTTAGAAAATGATCCCTTTTACTTAGAATATCAGGAAGCGAAAAAAATTGCTTCTTCTAATTCATCCTGTCTTTTAAGAAGAACTGCAAGAGCCATGTATTTTTTCGAATCCGAAATGAAGAAAAGAGAAGAAGTCCAGGACAATGTAAGTATCAAAAAAAAATAAAAAGAAAAAGTTTTCGACAAATTTAGTTCGAAAACTTTTTTATAATTTAAGTGGTGATTCTATGAAAGTAAAATTGTTTGACTTTGAAGATGAAAGTGATTTAGAAAAGAGTATGAATACATTTTTAAATGAATTAGAAGGTGAGGTTATTGATATTAAATATCAAATTGCAAGTTTTGCTCAAGGAGAAGAACAAATATATTCATATTCAGCAATGATTATCTACTATGAATGATAGAGTCCTAAAAGAAATTTTATGCATTTTCTTTACGAATAACTTTGATTCCATAATAAGGAGGAAAGAAGAATTTAAAGAAAGAATAGAAAGTAGGATCAATGATATAGTCAAATTCTCCAATCAGTTCAACGGCTTTGCCACCAAAGTTTCTTTTAAATAAATAACTTCCATGCATTGGACTATTTTCTCTAAAGTCACCAGATATTTCATAAAGATTATAGAAATCATATCCATTTTCTTTTGTATATTTTATCATTTCGTAATGAAGAGTGGTTGCAGCATCTAATTTTTTAAATTGTTCAAAAATTCCTCCATGTAGTGCAATGACTTCATTACCGTAAAGAATAATAAAATAACCACCTAATAATACCTTATCTCCTTGTTGTTGTAAAATCATTCGATAAGATTGTAATTTTTCTTCTAAATGTTCAATTGTATTTTCTTGTTCTTTTTCGTTTTTTTCAAACTTTTTGTCATTCATAGGAAGAACTTCGTCTTTTTGAAAAGCACGACTATAATAACTTTGTTTTTCTTTTTGTAACTGTTGTTCTAAACTTTGAATTGCTTCTTTGACATCTAACTCGACAACAGCCATCTTAATATTCTCTTCTAAAAAAGCATTCATAATATCTTGATAGTATTGTTTTGTATATTCCAAGGTATGAAATTTGTCACTGGTCTGTTTCATAATATCTACAAAAGAATCAAGTTCATTTTTCAAAAGAAAGCGAAAACGAATTCCTTCACGTTCATTTCGATGAATAATCTGTCTTGTCTTATCATGCATCTCACTTTCTAACTCTTCAAGACTTTTTCCTCTTGTATCAATGACATATTGCCATCTTGGCTGAATCATATTTCGTTTATAATCATTTCCAATATGAATGAAACCCATCTCTTCAAGCAAGTTAACGATTCTTGTATTGTCCATTCCACCTTTTACAATTTCTCCATATTTATCTCTTTCAATCCATGATATATAAGGATCAATTTTTAAAGAAATACCATTCTTTTTTTTAATAAATTGAATCAATTCTTTCGTAAAAGTTTTTACAAGCTCCTCTTTATTATAATCAATTAAAAAACCACGGGGTGCATAAAAATATCTTTTCTTAATAAGAGGAGCATTTCTTGAAAAAAGAAGAGTTGCTGCGATAATTTTTTCTTTTTCCTTTATTCCTAAAAAGTAAGGATGCCATTCATCCGCTTCCATAAATTTTGCCCAATAACTGCTTTGTTGAAAATTATTATGAATATGGTTTGAAGCAAAATCATCAAATTCTTGTTTCTTTAATTCAACAAGCATATTTATTCACCTCTTTATTATCTATTTTTATTATAACATGTTTTTTTCTTTAATCAAACTTCTATCTATGAAGACATTCCGACAAAAATTGACAAAAAAAGAAAGAAAAGGTTATACTAAAAATAAAGAAGGAAGTGTTTTTAATGGAATTTATCGAACAAGTAGAAGAAGATGAATTTGAAAATTTTGTCAAAAATCATCCGACAAAATCCCATTTTCTTGCTTCCCATTTATGGGGAGAAATTTCAAAAACAAGAGGTTACATTCCCTTTTATGTGGGTGTTCGAGAAAAGAATAAGTTGATTGCCACCGCACTTCTTTTAAAGAAAACGCTTCCCTTTGGATATAGTTATTTTTATATTCCACGTGGTTTTGTTATGGACTATCAAGATATGGAATGCTTGGCTTTTTTAACAGAAAACTTGAAGAGTTTTGTTAAAAAACAAAAAGGTCTTTATTTTAAGATAGATCCAGATATTAAACTTCATACTATTGGTCCAGATGCTGTTAAGATAGAAGGAGAAGATAACTACCAACTTGTTGAAACTCTAAAGCATTTAGGCTATCTTCATCGCCCCCTCAATCTTTATTTTGAGTCATCTCAGCCAAGATTTACATTTCGTATTGATTTAAAAGATGAGATGGATATAATTAGAAGTCGTTATTCTAAAACCGCTTTAAGATTTATCAAAAAAGCACAACACTATCATGTAAAGACGTTTATTGGAAATCAAGAAAATGTGAAAGATTTTGTCAGATTGATGAAATTAACAGAACAAAGGCAAAACTTTTTTTCCCACGATGAAGAATTTTATGAAAAATTTTATCAAATATTTTCTCAAAATGAAAATGTCTCTGTTCTCCTTGCAAAGATTTCTTTAAAAGAAGTCATTCAAATTTTAGAAGAAGATATTCAAAAAGAAGAGGCTAAAGTAGAAAAAAATCCAGTTTCTTTAGAGAAAAAGAAGCAAGAACTTTGCTTTTTCAAGGAAGAACAACAGAAGAAGCCATCGGATGAAGTCATTGTTAGTGGCTACTTTACAGTGCACTATGGTGATAAAAGTTGGTATTTATATGGCGCAAATGATTTGGATTATAAAATGACTTATGCCAATTATTCTCTATTTGATTATCAAATTCAAATATCGAAAGAAAAAGGTTCTCTCATTTTTGATGAATTTGGAACAATAGGAGACCCAAAAAGCGAAAATCATTTAATAGGCTTACACGAATTTAAGAAGAAGTTTGGAGGCGAATATACTGAGTTCATCGGAGAATTTGATTATATTATAAGACCTTTTCTTGCCCACTTATTTTTCAAATTTGTACCAATTTATCGGAAGATTGTTCAAAAAAAATTAAGAAAGAAAGTCAAAAAAGAAAATATTTAAAAAAAAGAAGCATTAGTCTTTTTCTTGAAAGAAGAAAGCACCAATTGCTTCTTTTTGAATGGTTTTTAAAATAGTATAAATAGAGGAGCTCTCTTTTTTAGAAATGAAGAAACAGCTGATGTGACCTCCATTTGTATAACTATGATATTTTCCTTCTATTTTTAGTGTATCTTGCCAATGATTGAGTTTTCTTTGAAAAGCATTATGATAGCGTCCTTGACTCGTAATTCCTTTTACTTTGCCATAAATCGCTGCGTCTATTTGATTAAATTCTAAACAGACTTCAGGAATCATTTTAGCCGATAAAGTAAAATTTAAATTATTTAAACGACAATAAGAATTAATTTTTCTTTGCATAAATTCAAGAATTTTTATCGCAAGTTTTTCTTGAGAGAATGAATTTTTCTCATCTTGTGTTAAAAGAGAAAGAACTTCTTCTAATCCTACAAAGTGAATGGATAAAGTCCCATGTTTAAAGATCTTTCTTAAGCGATCTTTTTCTTTAATATTTTTTCCATCTTGCCAAATATTTTGCCCTAAAAGGAAAGGAAAATCTGTTCTGTGCTTATTACAAAATAATTCAAAACAAGAAAGAAGTGCATCTTTTGCCAGCTCTAGAGATTGTTCAAGAAGATCAAAAAAGTCTTTTTCAATATTTTGATGATTTTCACGAGCTTTAAATCCTAATCTTGGTAAGTTGATAGAGCAAGTGAGTAAATTTCCTTTTCCACCAGTTATTCTCGCATCTTGAACAGTTAAATCTTCAATAACACGACTTCCATCACTAAAGTAACAAGTTTCACTACTTGGATTTTCTTCTTCATAATACTTTTTATTTTGTTTCATTTCTAAATTAGCAAATAAAAAGCGACGAGTTCTTAAAGCGATTGACAAATACTCTTCTAAAAGAGGATAGTTTTCATCTTTCTCATTTAAATTTTTATTTGATTTTAGTTTAAAACAGTAGGTTGGCTGGTGGTAAGAGTGATCTTTTTCTAGTTGGAGTAAAATATGAATAAAAATCTTTGCTTCTTGATTTGTCTCTGTTCCAAATCCCATACTAATTTTAGGGAAAAAATTTGTTTTGTCATCAATAGAATTCAAATTAAATAAAAAATGTGAAGTACTAATCTGAATTCTGTGTTCCAGTTTTTTTCGCGCTAAGTTTTCTGCTTTTTTAAAATGAATTTTTAACAGTTCATCATTTTCATAAAGATCTCCAAGCAGAGTCATTTCATCATTGATACTCTCAATTTTATCCACTTCTTTAGAAATTCTATCAAAACTTAAAAAACATTTCAAACCACTATATTCTAAAAATGAATGAATTTCTTCTTTAAGACATTCTTTATATGTTTCTAAAACAAAAGGGGTGACATCATTATCTATATTGGGAATTTGAATTTGTCCATGAACAGTATTAGAAACAGCTTTGATTAAGACAAAAAGAAATTGCAAGAAATCTTCAATATTGACAATCTCTTCTTGAAAATCTTTTACTAAACTAATTTTTTCTTTCAAAAGTCTAGTCACATCTAATTGAATGCTTTCAATACTACCAAGTGCTATTGCTTCTAAATGAGGAATTGCAATCAGTCCTGTATCAATAGCTCTTACAATTTTTGTATCAAGTAAGTAAGATTTAGCAAACCCAGTTGCAATTGTCATTCCATAATTTTCAAGAAGCTCATTTGGATTTTTTTGAGCGGATAGGTTGATTTCTTCTTTATCATGTAATCCTAGTGCTTCAATAGATTTTAAAAATTTATGTTGCTGTTTCGTTACAAAACTTTTTCTGGATGCATTTCTTCGTTCTCGATAGGTTTTAAAAGAATTGAAAACGTCTTCATAATTTTTCTTTTTTAATATTTCTTCAATAAAATCTTGAATGTCTTCGATTTGAATAGTTTTACGATTTTCATATTCTTTTTCGATATTTTTTAAAACGGTTTCATAAACTTTGTTAATGTCCTCTTCTTGATAATTTGTATCAACACTATCAAAAGCTTTTTTAATAGCAATCGCAATTTTTTCTCGTTGAAAAGAGGTTCGCTGTCCACTTCTTTTTACAACAACTAAAGTGTCAAATAATGTCGATTTTTCCATTTCATTGACACCTCCTTTTATTCAATAATATTATATCTCAAAAACCTTGATAAATCAACAAACGATATTTTTAAATAAAAAAACATGCGAAAAAAACATGAAAAAAATAAAATGAAAAAGAAAAGAAGAAAACGTTATAAATAAAGGGAAAAGTATCTATTTTGTTACCGAATTTATGAAATGTTTTTTTTATTCGTTTTTAAGTGTAAACTAAAATAACGATAAGTTTACAAATAGTAAAAAAATATAAAAACAACATAGAAACGAGATATGATGGATACATCACAAATTTAAAAGAGGTGTATATAAGATGACAGCAGTCAAAGAAAAAGAAAAATCAAGCTTTACTTCTAAAGCAAAAACGAAAAGTAAATTTAATAATCCTAAAATAAATATTATTAAGAAGAATGGAACGAAGCAACCATTTGATGGTGAGAAGATTCAAAAAGCCATCGAAAAATCAGCAGAACGTGTTATGGTTTCTTTAACAGAAGAGGCCAAAGAAGAAGTTGTGAATATTGTCATCGACTTACTTAAAAATCAAACAAGTGATGCTGAAGTAAGTCAGATTCACAATTGTGTTGAAGCAGCCCTTGAACAGGTCAATCCATTGGTTGCAAAAAGTTATCGAGAATATCGTAATTATAAAAATGACTTTGTTCATATCTTAGATAAAGTTTATAAGAAAGCTCAAGCAATTAGCTATATTGGCGATAAAGAAAATTCTAATACAGATAGTGCTTTAGTTTCTACGCAACGTAGCTTAGTTTATGGAAATTTGAATAAGGAACTTTATAAGAAGTTTTTCTTAACGAAAGCAGAAGTAGAAGCTTGTGAAGATGGCTATATTTATGTTCATGATATGAGTGCAAGAAGAGATACAATGAATTGTTGCTTATGCGATGTTGGTTCTGTTATGAAAGATGGATTTGAAATGGGAAATCTTTGGTACAATGAGCCAAAAAGTTTGGATACAGCATACGATGTTATGGGCGATGTTATTATTAATACAGCAGCAATGCAGTATGGTGGGTTTACTGTTCCTGAAGTGGATACCATTCTAACGCCATATGCCAAAAAAAGTTATAATAAGTACTATGAAGAATATATGGAAATTACAAATGGAGCAGATCCAACAAAAGCTGAAGAGTATGCTTGGAAAAAGACAAGACGTGAATGTGAACAAGGTTATCAAGGAATTGAATATAAACTCAATAGTGTTGGATCAAGTAGAGGAGATTATCCATTTGTTACCTTTACATTTGGACATGAAGAAGATCCATTCGGTCAAATGATCTCTGAAGTTATTTTGGATACCCATATGAAAGGACAAGGAAAACCTGGATTTAAAAAACCAACACTCTTTCCAAAACTTGTCTTCTTATATGACAAAAATTTACATGGAAAAGATAAGAAGATGTATCACTTATTTGACAAAGCACTTGACTGTAGTGCGAAGACAATGTATCCAGATTACTTATCATTAACAGGTGAGGGATATGTTCCTGAAATGTTTAAAAAATATGGAAAGATTATTAGCCCTATGGGTTGCAGAGCTTTTCTATCTCCTTGGTTTGAACGTGGGGGAATGGAACCTGCAGATGATAAAGATGTTCCAGTTTTTATAGGAAGATTTAATATTGGTGCAGTCTCTCTTAATTTGCCAATGATACTTGCTAAAGCCCGCGAAGAACAAAAAGACTTTTATGAAGTTTTAGACTATTATTTAGAAATGATTCGTAAAATTCACATTCGTACTTATCATTACTTAGCTAAAAAGAAAGCATCCATCAGTCCACTTGCTTATTGTGAAGGAGGATTTTATGGAGGACACTTAAAACCAAATGAATCCATTGAACCACTTTTAAAATCATCTACAGCCTCTTTTGGAATTACAGCACTTAATGAATTACAAGAACTCTATAATGGAAAAAGTTTAGTAGAAGATGGAGAGTTTGCTCTTGAAGTAATGAAGTATATTAATCAAAAAATTCAAGAATACAAAAAAGAAGATGGAATCCTTTATGCAATTTATGGAACTCCAGCAGAAAGTCTTTGTGGAACACAAGTAGAACAGTTTAGAAAGAAATATGGTATCGTTAAAGGCGTTTCTGAAAGAGACTATGTTTCAAATAGTTTTCACTGTGGTGTCTGGGAAGATATAACAGGAATTGAAAAACAAGATTTAGAAGGAAGATTTTGGGATTTATTTAGAGGAGGAAGAATCCAATATGTTCGCTATAATTTAAATTATAATAAAGAAGCAATGATAACTTATGTTGAACGTGCCATGGAAAAAGGGTTTTATGAAGGTGTGAATTTATCTCTTTCTTATTGTAATGTTTGTGGACATGAAGAGTTAGATATGGATGTATGCACGAAATGTGGAAGCAGTGATTTGACAAAAATTGATCGAATGAATGGATATCTTTCTTATTCAAGAGTTCATGGGGATACACGACTTAATAAAGCAAAAATGACTGAAATTGCAGAAAGGAAGTCAATGTAGATGAAATATCATAATATTACAAAAGCAGATATGCTAAATGGGGAAGGACTTCGTGTTGTATTATGGGTAAGTGGTTGTTCTCATAAGTGTCCAGGTTGTCAGAATGCAATTACTTGGGATCCAGAAGATGGCGTTTTATTTGATGATGATACCATTAAAGAAATTTATGAACAGCTCGATCAAGACTGGTGCAGTGGAATTACATTGTCAGGTGGTGATCCATTATTTCTTGGAAATCGTAAAGTCATACGTGATTTAGTAACAAATATTCGGACCCTTTATCCAAATAAAACAATTTGGTGTTATACAGGATATACTTGGGAAGAGTTAATGGCTCAAAGAGAATTGGATAAAAACTTAGAAGATATTTTAAAAAATATGGATGTTCTTCTTGAAGGAAGATTTGTTATGAAATTAAAAAGTGAAAAAATTCATTATGTAGGAAGTATGAACCAGCGAATTATTGATGTTCCTAAAAGTTTAAAAGAAGATAATATTGTACTTTATATTGATAACAGTCAGTATATAGAAAACACGGATGATTGTATCAATATTCCTACATGTACAGTAAATAGTTAGGAGAGAGTATGAGACAAAGAGGATTTGAAATAGCAAAAGGATGGGAAGACAAAGACATTCATCTTCCAGTTAGAAAAACAAAGTATTCTGCAGGATACGATGTAGAAGCCGCTGAAGATGTCGTTATTCCTCCATTTAAATTAGGACAAAAGCCGGTTTTAATTCCAACGGGGTTAAAAGCTTATTGCATGGAAGATGAATATTATATGTTACTGAATCGAAGTGGGGGACCAAAGAAAGGATTTGTAATGAGTAATAGTATTGGGATTATTGATGCAGATTATTATGAAAATGAAAGCAATGATGGACATTTCTTTTTCCAGTATTATAATTTTAATAATGAAGATTTAGTTGTTCATAAAGGCGATATAATCGGTCAGGTTATCTTCCAAAAATTTCTATTGGTCGACTCTGATCAAGCAGAAGGAAAAAGAACAGGTGGATTTGGTTCAACAGATAAATAAAAAAGAATTAGCTTCTCTCATCTAATTCTTTTTCTTTTGATAATCAATAATATCCGTCATTGTACAGTCAAGATAATCACAAATTCTTGATAACACATAAATATCTACTTTTGTAATCGTTCCCTTTGCAATTCTTTGAATGACTTTAAAATCTGTTTCTGTATCTTTCATTAGCTTATTTTTACTAATTTGTTTATGTTCGAGAACTTCTTCCAATTTAAAACTATATTCTCCATTTCCAATTTCTTTTTTCGTAATTTTTGTCATTTCATCACCTTTATCTATAAAAAATTCTACCAATTTGGCATGTTCTTTGACTATTGGCTCATTAACCACTATAATGAAAAAAAGGAAGTAGTTGAGAAAATGTCAGATAAAATTAATATGTACAAGAATGTTGTAATTATGCCAATTGAGGAAAAAAGAAATTTATTAAGAAAAGAAATTTTGAAAGAAAATATTTTTATGAAAAGTAAAAAGATAGATTTATTAAAAAAGTATGATGCTTTATTAATTGAAAAATATCAGAAATTAGAGGAAATGATAGAGGAAGAAAATAAAAAAGAAAAAAAGAAGAATTAGAAAGAGATTCTTATAAAAATTAAAAGCACTTTGATTTGGTAAGTGCTTTGTCATTTTTAGTGAACAGGTGGGCATGATCCGGGATCTGGTTCATAAAAACAATGATTTTTAAATCTTCCTGAATTTCTTTGATTGTACCATGTAGGAACACAAGCTGCTCCGCTTGTTGTAGCATAAAACCAAAGAGCATTTGTTGCTGGATGATAGTATTCTCCTCTTAAAACACGAAGGGCTAATTCTTTTTCTTTATTTGTTGCACTTTTTTGAAAAAGAGGACTTGCGGTTCCAGAAAAACCTCCTGGTGTTTGAAAAATCATTTGGGTAATTGTTTTAATATTTCGGAAATCAAGACAATCTGCAAGAACACGATTGATACCAACGTTTCCAACCATTAGCATTCCATAATCTCCTTCACCAACTGCTTCAGCACGCATCAGTCGTGCTAATAAATCAAGTTCTTTATCTGTATAAGCTACAATATCGCTCATTTCATCACCTATATTAATATATGTATATCCATGTTTTTTGACAAAGTTGTTGCATATTCGCTTCTAGGTATGATATACTTTACTTGGTGTTAGGGGATTAGTTTAGTGGTAAAATAGGGATCTCCAAAATCTTAGACAAGTGTTCGATTCACTTATCCCCTGCCAGTTGAAAATATCGGTTTTTTCTTTATTTTACAAGAAAGAATCGTTTTTTTTGTTCTTTTATTTTATGATGGATGACTACTCAAAAAGAAAAAGAAAGTAATCGATAAAAAAGTCTGGCTTTTTGAAATATAAAATGCTAAAATATTGGAAAAAATGCGCATCAAAAAAGATGATATTATTATTTTGAGCGAAGTGAAAGGATTGAAAACATGATTAAAAAAGAAGAAATTAGTTTAAAAAATACAAAAGCAGAAATATTAGATGCATTAAATGCAGCTTTAGAAAGAGAAAAAAATATGACTAAATCAAAATCTAATCCAGAGCAAGAAGAAAAAGAAAGAACCATACAAGAAGCAGTAGTTGAAAGCAAAAAGAATGTTGAAGCTCAGATTTTTTCTCAAGAGTTAATCGAAAAATATAATAAATTAGAAACAGCTATTCAAGCTTTAGAAGAAAAGTTAAAGAATTTATATGGAATTGATAAAGAATTAAGTCATTTAACTGTTGTAATGAATGCTGGTAAAGATTGCTTAGCTCAATTAGAAGAACAAAAGAAGGAAAAATCTGAAGAATTAGAAGCTAAAATTAAAGAATTGGAAGAAGAATATAAAAAGAAAAATAGTGATTTAACTTCTGAATATGAATTAAAAGCTAAATCTTTAAAATTAGAAAGAGATAGAGAATTAGAAGAATATAATTATAAGATTAAAAGAGAAAGAGAACTTGCTAATAACGCATGGGAAGATGAAAAAAAGACGAGAGAAGCTAAATTAAAAGTAATGGAGGAAGAAACTAAAAAATTATTAGCAGATGTTCAGGAAAAAGAAAAATATATTAATGATTTAGAAGAAAAAGTTAAAAATATACCAAACTTAATGAATGAAGAATATGAAAAAGGAAAATCTGATGCCACTACAGAATTAGAAAAAGAACATCAATATAAACTAGAACTATTAAAGAAAGATTATCAGAATACGATTGATAGACAAATCGATAAAATAGAATCTCTAAATGAAGAGTTGAATAAATCTATTGAAATGAATAAAAACTTACAAGAAAAAATGGATAAAGCTTATGTTGAGATGAAAGAACTAGCTTCTAAAACGGTTGAAGTAAGTGGAAGTGTTAAGATTATTGGGAATAATTCAAATGAAATCTCTAAAAATTAAATAAAAGTGACAAGTTTACATATTATCAATATTCTTGACATTTTAGAATTTCTGTAAATTATAGTCAAATCTTGCCTCTTTTCTTGCATTTCTCTTTGAAAATGTTATAGTTAACATAAGGAGGATGAAGATGGAAAGAAAAGTAAGAGTCGTACAATATGGTACTGGAAAGATGTCTCGTTATACAATGCGCTATGTTATGGAACATGGTGGAGAAGTTGTTGGAGCAGTTGATATGAATCCAGACTTAATTGGAAAAGATATTGGACAATTGATGGGAGGAGAAAACTTAGGTGTTGTTGTTACAAGTGTAGAGGAAGCTGAAAAGTTATTGGGCGAAACAAGACCAGATATTTGTATCGTTGAAACAATGAGCTTATTATCGGA
>CANQHD010000021.1 GCA_947623625.1 uncultured Bacilli bacterium | reverse complement strand
TGGTGGAGAATAGGAGGATCGAACTCCTGACCTCCACGGTGCAAACGTGGCGCTCTCCCAGCTGAGCTAATTCCCCAGTTCTTCAGTTGACAATATGAAGTATAGCATACTATTTCTTATAGTGTCAACCACTTTTTAAAAATTTCTTTTGAAGAATTTCCCTTTCATCATAATACTTTCCACCCTGATAAACTAAGTGATGACGATTTCTTTGAAATTGACGAATGGAAGAAACAACTTTTCCTTTTTTATACTGATATTTATTTAGGTATCGTTCTAGCAAAAATTTTTCATAATAATAAGGAAACCGTCTTCTCTCTTTGAAAAATGTAATCAAAAGAAGAAGAAAAATAAAGAAAAAGCTATAGTTAAATGTCTTCATAAATAATAAAAGAAAACAAAGAATACAGATAAATGTCCACGCAAAGATTACCTTAAAACTCCTATAAAAAGAAAAACAACTCTCTAAAAGAAGAAGAAAAAGTCTTCCCCCATCCAAAGGATAAATAGGAAGTAAATTAAAAAAGAAAAGTCCCTCATGAATTCCTTTTAAAATTTCAAGATGAAGCTGAGTAAAGGGAAGGCATTTTAAGAAAAGATATCCCATGACTTGGAAGATAGGTCCCATGATTAAAATAAAAAATTCTTCTTTTATTGGCTGATTTAAGTCTATTTTAAACTTTGAAATTCCACCGAAAGGATAAAAATAAATTTTGTCGAGATAACATCCTAATAATCCTGCTGTTAAAAAGTGACCGAGTTCATGGACAAGTAATAAAATTCCGGTAAAGAAAAAAGGAAGAAATGAACCAGTTAAAATAAAAAGAAAACCATATAGAAAAGTAAGCGGATGAATTTTAATTTTACGATAGATACTGTTGATAGTCTACAAACTGTCCTTCCTTTTGAAATGCAAGATATAGTTTTTTATCAAGGGCTTCTCCAAGTAACTTTCCTTTTTCAATATAATCATAGAGCTTTACACCACTTAATTCAATATTCCCATACCAAGCATCTACTCCATTGACTTGCTGCACAATCACTGTTTTTCCATAGTTTTCTTTTTCCCCAATAAAAACGATAATTCCACTTTCAAGGGATGGAACCATATAATGAGATGAGACTTCTAACATCACTCCGTCTTGATAAAGATTTTTGCTCTTATAACTAATTTTTTCACTAAATACTTCCTTTTCTTCCTCTACTAATCCTTTGAAAGAAAAACTTTCCCCAAAATACTTTTGATAAACTTCTTTGACTTCACTAAAGGGAAAATTTTGGTGATAAACCTGTTCGTTAAAAGTCATTTTAAAATCTTTATTCATTTTAAAACCTATTAGTAAAAGAAGAACAAATACAATTGTAAACATCACTCTTAACGTAAAATGAATCAGATACTTTTGAACTTGATTGAGAGAATTTGACTGCTTTTTCTTCATAAATTTTGACTCATTCATTCAAATCACCTATTTAAAAATATGTGAAAAAAGAAAAAAGAATGCTTAAGAGCGTAAACGATGATACTTTTTATTCAATTTATTTAAAATTAAATATAAAATTTCTCCATAAATTATGTTCAGTAAAATACTGTGCGACCACAAATATAAAAAGGATTGAAGAGAAGGATTAACGATATTAAATAAAGATAAAAGAAGAAGAAAACTTGCATGATAAATTCCTATGATAAGCGCAATAAAAAATGGAATAGTAATAAAATTGAGTTGCATGTTTTTCCATATTTTTTTACTCATAAAAGCGACAAATACAAATAAAATCACATGACACATTAATAAATTCGTATAAAAAACATCATAGAAAAATCCATATAAAATGGCGATTAAATAATATTTTTTTTCTTCATCCTTTCGAAAAAATGGAACCATTAAAAATAAAAACGAAACCGAAAAATATGGAGTAAAAAGAGAAAGACTTTGGTTCATATAGGGCAAAAAATTAGAAAGAATTCCATCTAACAAAAATGATACAACTAACATTAAATACATCATGATTGCTTCTCCTTTAAAACGGTTACATAATGAATCTTATTAAAATCTTGTTTGGTTTCAATATAAATGGTTTTCGATAAATTATACTTATCTTCCTCTATTTCTTTTACTTTTCCAATATATATACCTTTAGGATACATTCCACCTAAACCACTTGTTGTAATGACATTATCTTTTTCAATCGCAGCATTTTTATCAACACCTGTAACTTTTAAAAGTCCTTTTTCTTGATTATACCCACTTAAAAGAGCAAAGCTTTCACCATGTTCCCCTGCAATTGAGACACTCACCTTTTGATTCAGATCGTTTGTAGTTATTAATGAAACTTCACTGGATAGTGAACTGACCTTCGTAATTTTTCCAATCAACCCTTCGCTTGTTATCACAATCATATCTTTTTTGATTCCTGCTTTTTTTCCTTTATCAATCGTAATATTTTGAAACCAATAAGAACGGTTTCTTGATAGAACAAGAGCATTTTCTTTGGTGTATTCTGTTAATGTTTGATTAAGATCGAGCATTTTCTTAAGTTCTTGAATCTCCTGTTCTAAATGAACATTTATATTCTTTTGAATTGTATAGGACTCTGTCATATCTTTTCCTTTATTTTGATTGAGTGTTGTAAATGGTGTTAAGGCAATTTTTTGAACAAGGACTGCTCCATCTTTCAATAAAGACTCAATGAATGAAAGTTTTGAGGAAGTCAATCCATAATAAAATAAAACGAAAGCTAAAACAGCACAGATTCCAATAAAAATTCTTCTCTTCATCTTTTCATTTTTCTTATAAAACACATTCCTCACCTCCATTATTCTTTATATTATATCATCACAAATTCTCTAAGAAAATACTTAAATTTCCCCATGTTCCATAAAACTATAATAATTATCTTTTCCAACAATAATATGATCTAAAATAGGAAGTTCTTGTATTTGACCGATCGTCACTAATTGATTTGTAAATAAAATATCATTTTGGGATGGTGTTACATTACCAGAGGGATGATTATGAAAGCAAATAATTCCTGTTGCCCCCATTCTATAAGCCTCTTTAAAAACTTCTCTTGGATGAACTGTACTCTTATCAATTGTTCCTTGAAATAAAAGTTTCTCACCGACTATTTGCTTCTGTGGATTTAAATAAAGACAATAAAAACATTCTTGCTGCTTTTTGTAAAAAAATTTTTTCGTATAAAGATAAGCCGTGTTTGGAGATGTAATTTGTACAATATCTTTTGACGGTGATAAAACAAGCCTTTTTCCAAGTTCATATGTTGCAAGTAATGAAAGTGCTTTCGCATCCCCTAAACCCTTAATTTTTAACAATTCTTGGAGAGTGGGAAATTCTTTTTCATTTAAATACATTAAAACTTCTTCAGAGAGTGTTTTTACATCTTTTGTTTTTGTCCCACTTCTTAGTAATATTTCTAATAGTTCTATATTTGAAAGCGAAGCAGCACCATATTTCTTTAATCGCTCTCTTGGTCTTTCTTCTTCAGGTAATTCTTTTAACTTCATATCTTTAATCTCCTACTTATATTATAACCAATTTTTATATTTATTTACTTCATTAAAACAGTTTCTTCATAATCTGCTAAAACAACTTCACAAACAGATTTTACTTCTTCTTTAGTTGTAGCATTTGAAAGCAATATATCCCACTGTGATAAATGATTAGAAAAAGTACTATTTAAAAGCGCCTCTTCTTTAATGTACGTTACTTTATTTTCTTGATCATAATATGATTTTACTTTTTCAAGTAAAGATTTTTTTAAAGACATTCCAAGATATAAATAATATTTATCCTCTTCTTTAATGACAATGGAAGGTGTGATCTGCTCATGCTCTTTATTCGCCTCTTCCTCCGTTGTATAAACACCATACTGTAGTAAATAAATAGAAGAATCCTCACCCATAACTGTCTCTTCTTCATAATGGTTATAAAGAACTTTTCCAAAAATCGCTCCTAATAAAATTGTAAGTAAAATAGAAATTATAAATGACTTTTTCATTATCTTCTCACCCTAATACAATGGTAACAGACGAAAACAGTAAAATTTGTCGAAAGAAGGGATATTTTATAAATTCCTCCAATTTTTGCATTACATTTTAAAAAAAGAATGGTAGACTTATTTTATAAGGAGTGATACGAATGAGAAAGCGTTTTCTATATTTGAGTCTTTTTATTTTTTCTCTTTTTTTATTAGGAGGATGTGAAAGTCAAAGTAATGGAAAAGTAATGATTTGTTCTGCTAAAGCAAAGCAGGGAAATATTGATATGGACCTACACTATGAAGTTACTTTTAATTCAGAATATGTAAAAACTGTCAAAACAGTAGAAAAATTAACCTGTAGTGATGATAAAACTTTAGATGGATATAAAAAAACAATTGATGATATCTATAAAAAATATGATGGAGTTGATTATTATACCTATAAAGCTGAAATAAAGGGCAATACTTTAACAAGTCAAGTATTTATTGATTATGAACATGTTGATATTGATAAGATTCTCTCTTTAAGTGAAGATTCAGAACATCTAATTAAGAATGGAAAAATAAAACTTTCTGATATTAAAGAAGTTTATGAAAATGTAGGAGCAAGTTGCTATTTTGACTAATTTCTTCCTTACTTCTTAGTTTTATTGGGCATAAAAAAAGTCATAGTGTGATGACTTTTTTTAATCGGTCGCGCTTTTCTTCTTCTTCTTTTAACTTTTCTCGATCAAGTGAGACAATTTTTTCTGGTGCTTTTGAAACATAGTTAGAATTAGAAAGTAATTTTTTTCGTCTTGCAATGGATGCTTCAAGTTTTTTTATCTCTTCTTTAATTTGTTCAATATCTTCTTCTTTTTCTTCTACAAAATAAGATAAATGAATGTATGGTGAAGTATAATTGATTTCTTTTAAATCACTGATTTTTTCTGAAACACAGTTTTCATCTAATATTTTTAATTGTGACTTATAAACTTCTTGATAAATTTCTTCGGTTTGATAGAACACTTTGGCATTTTTATCTATTTTGTTGGTTGCTTTTAAATTACGGATAGCAACAATATCTTCTAGTACTTTATCAAATTTTTGTGCTTCTTTCTCAAAATTTATCTTCTTATCAAAAATAGGATATGAACTTATCATAATAGACTCATCATGAACTGGTAACATTTGATAAATTTCTTCGGTTACATATGGCATGAATGGATGAAGAAGTTTTAAAATAGTTGTTAAAACATCCACTAAAATAGCAAGTTCATTCACAGTGGTATTATTTTTAACAAGTTCAATATAATGATCACAAAAATCATTCCAAATAAATTCATAAAGTTTTGCTCCTACTGTATGGAACTCATACTTATCCATCTTTTCTGTAACGATTTTAACAACTTGATTTTTCTGATGTAAAATCCATTTATCTTCTATATTTAAAGCACTCATATTCATTGCTTCATTTGAAGAGTTTTCAAGTTTTAAAAGAACAAACCTTGCGGCATTCCAAAGTTTATTAATAAAGTTCCATGTTGATTTTACCTTTTCTTCATCATAGCGTAAATCTGTTCCTAATGCTGAAGTTGTTGTGAGAAAAAATCTTAAGGCATCGGCTCCATATGTATCAATGACATCCATCGGATCCACACCATTCCCTAAAGATTTGCTCATCTTTCTTCCTTCTTTATCCCGAATAAGTCCATGAATTAAGCAATCTTTAAATGGACGCGTTTTAGTAAACTCAAGTCCTTGAAAGGTCATTCTATTAACCCAAAATGGAATAATATCATATCCCGTTACTAAAACATTATTGGGATAATATCTTTTAAAGTCAGGAGTTTCATCGGGCCAACCAAGCGTTGAAAATGGCCAAAGAGCAGATGAAAACCAAGTATCTAGTACATCTTCATCTTGAACCCATCCTTCTTCTTTTGGGGGTTCCATGCCAACATAAATTTGATCTTCTTTATACCACGCTGGAATTTGATGTCCCCACCAGAGTTGTCTTGAAATACACCAGTCATAAGTAATTTCCATCCAGTGATTCATCGTCTTTTCATATCTTGATGGGACAAAGTTGACTTTAGTAGACTTGTTTTTTTGATTTTTTAATACGTTGTCTGCTAAAGGACGCATTTTGACAAACCATTGTTTTGAAACATAAGGCTCTATCATAACTCCGGTTCTCTCACTATGTCCGACTGCATGAATAATTTTCTTACATGAAAGAAGGGTTTCTTCTTTTTTTAAGTCTTCTATTACTTTTTCACGGGCAACAAACCGATCCAATCCTCGATATTCTACGGGTACATTTTCATTTAAAGTTGCATCCTTATTGAAAATATTAATAAATTCTAAATGATGTCTTAACCCGACTTCAAAGTCATTCGGATCATGTGCTGGTGTTATTTTAACAACGCCGGTTCCAAAACTTGGATCTGCATGCTCATCAGAAACAATCGGAATTAATTTGTGAACGAGTGGTAATAAGACTTTTTTTCCAATATATTTTTGATAACGCTCATCATTTGGATTGACAGCAACAGCCGTATCTCCAAACAACGTTTCAGGACGAGTCGTCGCCACTTCTAAGTATTCATCGGTTCCTTCTATTTTATATTTTAAATGATAAAAATAGCTTTCTACATCTTTATAGATAACTTCTTCATTAGAAAGTGCTGTCATGGCTTCTGGATCCCAGTTGATAATTCTCTCTCCTCGATAAATAAGCCCTTTTTCATAAAGCGTGACAAACACATGTCGTACTGCTTTGGATAGTCCTTCATCAAGTGTGAATCTTTCCTTTGAATAACAAAGAGAAAGTCCTAATTTTTTCCACTGTTCATGAATGTTTAAAGCATATTTTTCTTTCCACTCCCAAGCATGTTTTAACCACTCTTCTCTCGTAAGGCTTCGTGGATTGATGCCTTCTTCTTTTAATTTTCGATCGACTTTTGCTTGAGTTGCAATCCCTGCATGATCCATTCCAGGAATCCATACTGCATCATAGCCTTGCATTCTTTTATAACGAATCATAATATCCTGAAGAGCTGTATCCCAGGCATGTCCTAAATGAAGTTTTCCTGTTACATTAGGAGGTGGAATGACAATACAAAATGGTTCTTTATCTTGTTCCTTCGCTTCAAAATAGCCATTGTCTTTCCAAAAATCATACTTTCCTTCTTCGACTTTCTTATGATCATACTTCTTATCTAACAATGAAATCACCCTTTCTTTAAGAATAAAAAAACGACTCAAGTCTAAGGACGATAAAACTCGCGGTACCACCTTAGTTACTAATTATAGTCGCTTCTTTTTGATAACGGAAATTTCTTCCGGATTTTCATCTACTTAAATTGCAACCTTCAAAGTTTTCTTTTGCATAGTCGCACCTTCCCTATGCTCTCTTTAAAAAGAGAAACTTCTACTCCTCAATTTCTACGTATTTACTTGTATTATAAACAAATCAAGCTGAAATTGCAAGAAATTAATCATACATCACATCAATATCAACTAAATTATCATCAATTCCATCAACAGATCCATTACTACAAAGTTGCCAGACCTGATACTTTCCTTCATAATTGGTTTTATCTGTATAGTGCGCTAACCAAACAGAATGATTCGTTCCCATCCAAATATTTTCTAAATAATTCTTACTGCTATAAAGCATTCCTTGATAACCTTTTTTCTTCACTGTATCTAAAAATGCATTTGCCATTTCTGTTAAATGATAAAAGCTAAGATGAAATTCTTGATAAAAAGACCAATTTTCCCAGTCAAATACAACTGGAAGAGAAACTTCATAATTTTTAATATGTTGTAAAACCCAATTGGCTTCTTTGATAGCTACTTTCTTACTATTCGCATAAGAGTAAAAATACACGCCTGTTGGAATACCAACTTTATTAAATCCTTCAATATTTTGAACAAATTTCTCGTCTAAATAATACTCCCCTTTTATTCCTTTTTGAGTGCCTACTCGAATAAAGACAAATTCAACACCAGCATCTTTCACTCTTTGAAAGTCAATATCACCTTGCCAATGAGAAATATCAATACCGATTTTTGTCTTAGGTGTTTTATAGCGATCGACAATTTCTAAAAAGGAAGTTGTCACAGGACGTTGTGGCGGTGTAGTTTGGGAATTTGTTTTTTGGGTTACATGAATAGTAAAATCATGAGAAGAAGTATTTTGACTGCTATCAGTTGCTTTAAATGTTACGGGATAGCTCCCTACAACATTGGGATTATATTCTCCTTCAATCTTGCATATTGGGTGATCATCATAATTATCGCCACAAAAAAATTCTTCTTCTAAATTTTCATCTGTTCCAAGAGTTAACGTATAATTATCATACATGCTAATGATTGGTGGAGTCTTATCGACAACGTTTATTTCAAACTGATAAGGTACTTTTATTTTTTCATCATTGATATATGAAAATTCAATTGTTTTTTTCCCTAATTCACTCGTATCAATAGTAAAGTTTTCTTCTAATTTTCCATTAATATCTTTAATAAAATCTTTTAATTTTACGGGACTATAGACTTCAACTTCTAATGGAGTCACTAATTGAACTTTGATGGTTGCATGAGCAATTCGATATGCTTTATAAAAATAAATCCCACTACTTAAAATAGTCATCAGTAAAACTAAAGCAGTTATGATAATCAATGTTTTCTTTTTCATAAATACCCTTTCTTTTTATAATAATATTTTTTCTTATTTTAGCACATCATTATCATTTTTACCACTTTCTTCTTAAGATATAATCCACTCTTATAGGAATAAAATTACTACTGTTAGATTAAAAACTACATTTATTATTTTAATATTCACATCAATAGAAAATATGCCAAAAAAGGATTTACTCTAAAGAAATCCCTTTATCCATTGTTCTAATATCTTTCCTTTATAATGCTTTTACTACAAGAATACGTAATTAAGAAATATCCACCATAAATAATAACAATAAATATCGCTGTCGTAATGATAGATGGTAGTAATTGTTCATTACCAAATACTTCTAATACTTTAACAGCAAACATTATACCAAAGATAGAATGAATTAAGGCAAGTATTAAAGGTAGTATAAAGAAAATAGCAATTTGCCTAAATAATGCTTTATTAATCATTTTCTCATCTGTACCAATTTTCCTTAACATCTTAAATCTTTCTTTGTTATCACTACTTTCAGATAATTCTTTTAAACCTAAAATTGCTGCACTACTTATTAAGAAAATGACTCCTAAATAAAGACCAATAAATGTAACCATTGCAGACAATCCCGTCGTTGCTTCTTTAATAGCAAGTTGAGTCGAACCACTTGGAAGTAAATAAACACTAGCTTTTGGATCTTTATCTAATTCATTTATATTATTTTCTATATTTGTTATCTCTTCTTTATCTGTTGTTTTATAATTACCTATCAGATGAGATTGCATTAAATACTCTTCATCTATAATATTATCAGGCACTAAAATTATACCTGTATTAATATGTTGACTAGACATTTCCAAAAATCCATCTTGGCATGACTCATATTTAGGTTTTAGAGTATGTCCGAATAAATTAATGACTTCACCATTTTCAAGAGCAATATTTCTAATATTCACCATTGATTTAAAATCTGCGACAATCATATATTCATCACTATTTAAAGAATATTCTTTGATGCCATAAAATTTCGCTACTTTATTATAGTCACTTATTTTCATAATAGATTCCATTGTATCATAAGCCAAAAACGGAAATTGTGTTCTAATGCTATCTAATTTTGATCCTAAAGTATGATTCATCGTTAAATCTGGTGTTGCATAAGTATTCACTTCTATATAATCTTTAAAGTAAGCTGTAACATCAAAGTTAAATAATTTAAACATTTCTTTTGGTGTATAATGTGCATTCTTAATTTGATCATCATTATATCCATAATTTCTAAATCTATCATAATATTTATCCATATTCATATTTGTTGTAAACATAGCATCTACTGGAGCAAGTTCTTTAATATTAGCATTCATCGAGTTTTTCACAGTAAGACAAGCAGATAATAAACAAATTGTTATAAATAACATTAAACAAATAATTGTTGTAGAAAATACAGTTGTGTTAATTTTACTTGAAAATTGTCTTAATGTGAAACTATTTAATCCTTTGTAATAGAATTTCTTGATACTCATTACTATTCTTAAAATCAGTCCTGACAAAGACCAGAAAATAAAGAATGTACTTACTGCACCCATTATAATAGGTTTTATTACATCTGTTACTTCTTGCAATTCAAGAAAATCATGCGTAACTATATAATATGCTCTTCCTAAAACTAAACAAGAAATGAGAAAAATAATCATACATAAATAAGGATTTTTTAGTTTAATTTTTTCAGCTTTCTTAGCACCATTTAATAAATCAATTAATTTGCATTTGCTAACACTATAGGTATTGAAAATCATAACAAGTAAATACATAATACTAAAATAAACAATAGTTTTAATACAAGCAGATGATGAGAATATAAATGCAAACTTTGTAAGATTTGCTTCAAACATATTTGCAACAACCAAACTCATAACCTGTGATAGTAATACCCCAAGTCCTAATCCCACTAAAAGTGAAATAATACCAATAAATAATGTTTCAAAAAATAATATTAGAGATATTTTTCTTTTACTCATACCTAAAGTTAAGTAAATTCCAAACTCTTTATTTCTTCGTTTAATTAAAAACCTTGAAGCATATATAATAAGAAATCCTAATATAAATGATACAAATACACTAACCCCAGACAACATTGTCATCATAAGATCAATTAATTCTGCTGTGGATGATGAAACATCCATCATAACGGTTTGACTATCTAGGGCATTAAAAACATAGAATATTGCTACACCAAGAATGAGTGTAAAGAAGTAGATGGCATAGTCTTTAATACTCTTCTTGATGTTTTTAAGCGATAACTTACAAAGCATCATTCAAATCGCCACCAAGTAAAGTTACAACATCAATAATCTTATCAAAAAATTCTTTACGAGAATCTTTTCCTTTGTGAATCTCTTTAAAAATTTTACCATCTTTGATAAAGATTACACGGCGAGCATAACTCGCTGTAAAAGCATCATGTGTCACCATAAGAATAGTGGCTCCAAGTTCATCTAAATAGTTAAATTTTTCTAGTAACATTTTAGATGATTTAGAATCTAATGCTCCAGTTGGCTCATCCGCTAAGATGAGTTTAGGATCTGTAACAATCGCACGAGCAGATGCTACTCTTTGTTTTTGTCCTCCACTCATTTGATATGGATACTTATTTAAAACATCTTTGATATCTAATTCTTCAGCCACTTTCTTTATCTTCATCTCTATTTCAGAAACAGATGCATTTTGAATAGATAATGCAAGAGCGATATTTTCATAAGCTGTTAAAGTATCTAATAAGTTAAAATCTTGGAAGATAAACCCTAACTCTTCTCTTCTAAATTTATTCAGATCATTTCCCTTTAATTTCGTAATATCTACTCCCCCAACAAAGATGTGCCCACTTGTTACTTTATCAATTGTTGAGATGCAATTTAAAAGAGTTGTTTTTCCCGAACCAGATGCTCCCATGATAGCAACAAATTCTCCTTTTTCCACTTCAAAGGATAGATTATCAATTGCTTTCGTTAATGATGAACGACTACCATAGTATTTTTCAATTTTATTCACTTTTAAAATATTTTCCATCTTTTTCTCCTTTCTAAAGCAATAATAATTCAAAAAAACTATTTTGTCGTTTGTTTAATATTACAAAAACATTACAATTTTGTAACATTACTTTAAAACATCATAATATTTATTTTTAGCAAATGTTATATAGACTTTCGTATATTCATTATATTTAGACTCTATATCTATTTTATGTCCTAATTTTTTGCACATATTTTTAGCAATAAATAATCCCATTCCAGTAGATTTATTCGTATTTCTTCCGTTTTCTCCTGTAAATGATTTATCAAAAACTTGTTTTAAATCCGAGTTCTTAATTCCTATACCATTATCTTCAATGATTAAAGTTGTTTTTTCTTCTTTTTCTTGAACAAATATTTTAATATATGAATCACCTATATTCTTTTTATATTTAATACTATTATTGATGATTTGTCCTAAAATAAATTCTAACCATTTAGAATCCGTTAATATTTTATAGTCAACATTTTCTACAATGTAATCTATTTTATTTTCTAATAAGTCATCCATATTTTTAAGACCTACATTTTTAATAACTTTGGATAAATTAGTTTCCTTTATTAAATAATCTTTTTCTGCGTTTTCTGATCTTACATAATAAAGAACTTGATCGACATAATCTTCTAATCTTTTTAATTGCAATTTTGTTTTTTTATCAAATTGTTCTTTGTGATTGTTACTTATCAAAGCTAATGTAGCAAGTGGAATTTTAACTTCATGAATCCACATCTCAATATATTCTTTAAAGTCTTGTAAGTGTTCTTCTATTAGTCTTACATTCTCATTCATTGATTTATTAATATCGTATAATGCTCTAAAAACAAGTTCACCTTCATAAAACTCAGGTTTTGTCAGTGTTTCTAAAACTAAATAACCTTTATCAAGGGCTTCAATATTCGCAAGTAAATCTGTATAAAATTTCTTTTTTCTCCAATAGGGAATCCATAAAATCAAAGAAAAGCAAATAACATAGATAAGTGTTGAAGAGATGATGACAGATTTATCAACTTTAAAAGCAAAAAATATCAGTAAATTTATTCCATAACAAATTGTAAATACAAAAGTCTTATACAAATTATCTTTTAAATATAGACTGAATTTCATAATAGAATATATCCCATTCCTTTTCTTGTATCTATAGCGTTTTCATACCCAATTTCTTTTAATTTATTTCGAAGTCTATTGATATTCACTGTCAAGGTATTATCGTTAATATAATCAGCAGTATCCCAAATTGCTGTCATTAGTTCATCTCTTGTTACAATTTTGCCAAGATGATTGAATAAATACGCAAAAATAATCATTTCATTTTTCGTAAGTGTGATCTCCTGATTATCTTTTTGGATAGTTCCTTTAGTCATATCAAATTTTAATTCCTTGTAAGTTACTATATTGGACTGAGTATTGTCATTATTTTTTGCTCGCTTTAAAACAGCTTTTATTCTTAAAAGTAAAATATTAGGATGATAAGGCTTTGTGATATAATCATCTGCTCCATACGAAATAGAGAGTGCCTCATCTATCTCAGAATTAATACTTGTTACCATAATAACAGGAATATTGGATTCTTTTCTTAAATTTTGTAATAATGCTTCTCCATTTATATATGGTATATTTATATCAAGTAAAATCAAATCCGGAGATACTTTTAATATTTCACTTAAAGCGTTTTTAAAATCTTTTAAAATTATGGCTTCATCATTATTATTTTCTAAAAGTTTTTTAAGTTCATTACAAATAGATTCATCATCTTCAACAATCATTATTTTACTCATTAACAATCACTTCCCTTTCACTTTAATTTACCCTTTACAAATTAAAGTACTTAATAATAAACTGAGTCCCCGTCTGTTGTGATTCTACATCGATAACTCCATTATCGTGTTCAATAATTGTTTTTGCTAAAGAAAGTCCTATTCCTATACTATCTATAGAAGAGTTTTTTCCTTTGTAAAATCTTTCAAATATATGATGGAGTTCTTCTTTATCAATTCCTAATCCATAGTCTTTAATTATAATTTTAGAATAAGCATTATTTTTTTCATATAAAATATCTATTTGACTATTTAAGTGAGAATGTTCTACTGAATTTTTAATAATATTTGTTATCGCTTCTACTTGCCACATAAAATCACAAAATATTGTCGCATCGCTCTCTCCTTTAATATTTACTTTAATATTTTTTAAATCACATAAAGTCGAGACATTTTTATTGGCTTGTTCAATAATATCTTTTAATAATCTGTTCTCTTTTGTAAAATGAATCGCATTGACTTCAAATTTAGATAATTTTAAGATGGATTGAACTAAAAAGTGAATATTGGTTACGTTTCTTTTCATATCTTTTAAAAAATCTTCTCTTGTTGATTTATCCATATTTGGATCTTCCATTAAGTTATCTATCATAATTAAAATACTTGTCAGTGGTGTTTTTAACTGATGAGAAATATCTTCCAACGATTCTTTTAAATTTTTCTTATCCTTATTTGAATTATCTGCGGCTTCTTTTAACATAACTGTCGTTTTATATATTTCATTTTTTAATATAGAAAGCTCATCTTCCGAATTAAAGTCTATTTCTAAAGAATAGTTTTTCTGATTGATCTGTTCAATATATTTTGTAATATTGTTAATCTCCTTTTCTTTCTTTTTTAAATATCGAATCATCCAAAATACAAATAGAAAAATACCTAAAGACAATAAAGACAAATTGAGCAATAAAAATTGATAGTAAACTGTATCATTTTCTAAAACAATTGCTTTATCATTTAAAAGAATACCATACTTTTTTAATGTTTTTTCGTCATCCTTACCTTTACTATTTAAAATAGAAATAATTTCGCTTTCAGTTAACTGCGGATATTTATTTTGTAAAGCTTCAACAATATTGCTGATTTTAGCATTAAAGTTCTTGGTATATTTTCGATATTCAACTACATTTATGACAAGAAAGAAACAAACTACGCAAAATGAAATCCATAAAACTTTCCCAATAAACTTTTTTAATTCAACCTTATTCTCCATCGATTCTATAACCTATCCCCTTCACTGTTTTAATCACATCTGTCCCTATTTTTTCTCTGATTCGATTTAAATAAACTGTAATAGTATGATCATCAACATAATTACCCGTCCATTCCCATATCTTATCAAGAATCGTTATTCGAGTCACTGTTTTTCCAAGATGATCAAAAAGCAAATAAACAAGCTTCAACTCTAATGCCGTTAATTCAATTTTATTTTCATCTTTATAAAGTATTAATTTGTCTAAATCAAATGTAATATTCTTTACTTTAATAATGTTTTTCTTTTTGGTGCGGAACAATACTTTATTTACTCTTGCAAGTAATTCTTTTGTACTAAAAGGTTTTGTTATATAATCTTCTGCACCCATTTCTAGTCCTTTTACAATATCATCTTCTTCCTCTTTTGCTGTTAAAAATATAGTGGGTATATTTAAGTTTTTAATAACATCTTCATACAAACGAAACCCATTTCCATCTGGCAAAGTGATATCTAGAATAATTAAATCTATATCTTTATTGTGATCTAAATATTCTTTTGCCAATTCTATATTTTCTTTTGCTGTTAAATGAAGCTGATTTTTTTCAAAAGAATAAGCAAGTCCTTTAATAATGGATACATTATCTTCCACTAATAAAATATTCATATTATTCTCGCTCCTTTCTAGTTATATTATACTATATTTAAAGAGGCTTTATCGCCCCTTCATTAAATATTTTCATTTCTAATTGTTTCTATTATATTTTGTTTACTTATCTTGTTCATTGAATATTTCATAATGAATATTATCAGTAGAAAAACAATAAAAATACTCATTAAAATAGCTAAAATAGGCAAATCATAGCTTACTTCATTAAATGCTTTATATATTAAGTAAGAGATAATTACCCCAATAGGAATTCCTATAAATAGTGCTTTGCATCCGATAAAAATACTTTCTAATCTTATCATTCTATCAAATTCTTTTTTCGTCATTCCAATTGACTTTAACATAGCAAACTCTTGACGTCTTAATTCCATATTCGTTGTAATTGTATTAAATATATTCGTAATACCTATTAAAGATACAACGATGATAAATCCATACAAGAATATGCTTACTAATGTCAGTAAATTTTTCATCATGGTTACATTCTCTTCTAAATTATTTAAACTATATATTTCATCGATTAAAAATTCATCTATCTCATCTTGAAGTTTAGAAGCATTACTTGATTGATAAAATATTTGCAACCTTGTAGTATTTGCTATTGTCTCAAACAATTCATCACTGACAATAAGCATTTTACCAGAGATATTTTCTAGCCCAAAAGGCAATTTTTCAGCAATAGCACCTATTTCAAATGTATAGTTAGCATCATTTTCTAATTTTCCACTTATTTTATCACCAATGTCATAATCTAATACTCTCATTTTTTTCCTTTTTTCATTTTTAGAATTCTCATCATACCTTAATAAATTTTCTCGGTAATCATACAAAATTGCTTTATTCTTTATATCTTCATAGTGTAGACCTAATGATTGAATATACTTTTGATATTGCTTATCTCCAACTGCATATACTTGAATGTATTCTTCTTTTGAATCATTTTCATTCAATGTGATATTCATCCACTGAAGATATTCTTTATTATATTTGGCATTTTGAAATAAAAATTCCGTATGTCTAACAATAGAAAAGTTTTCTATAGAATCAAATGTCGTCGTATGGACAAAATAATCTAAATTGGAGTTTGTTACTTTATCCGTTGTAAGAGCAAGATTATATTCTAAGTAGTCTAACTCTTCTTTCACTTCTTTATAGGTCATATTCATAAATGCTGAAAGTCCAATAAAGACAAATACCGATGTGATAATAGAAATAAGAGTTGTTCTATATTTCTTTTTATTTCGCTTTAAATTTTTATAAGAAATATCGCCACCTACTCCAAACATCTTTCTAATTATTTTTGGTGATTTTAGTTTTTTTGCATTCACTTTAATATTGGCACTATTTCTTATCGAATCTATTGCAGATATACCTGATGCTTTCTTAGCACTTCTAAATGCTGAAAAATATATAGTGATGATTCCAAGTAAAATCGACGTAAAAACTGCGATGATAGAAAAATGAAATTGAAGTTCAATAGCCCCATTTGTTATGACCCCAAAGTAATAATTACTAATTCGTACAAGAATGAAAGACGCAATAAATCCAGATAAAACCCCTAAAGGAATACCAACAAGACCTAATAAAGAGGCTTCATAAAAGACATTTTTCTTAATTTGCGATTTAGTTGCCCCAATACTTCTTAGCATTCCATATTGTTTTATTTTCTCTGCGATTGAAATATCAAAACTGTTTTTGATACAAAAGACGGATGTGAAAATAATAATAGCAATAACAATACATAAAACTGTTCCAAGTCCCATTATTTGACTACTGCTAATAGGATTTGTTTCTAAGCCAATTAAATAGTCATTAAGAGCAATATCATATTTTGACTTAGCTATTTCTTCTTCATATTTGTCATAAAAAATATTGCCTTTTGTATGCGCTATAACAAATGTATCTTCATCCACTCCTATTATATTGGCTGTAAGTTGATAAGCATTTTTTAGCCCATCTTTTGTATATTTTGCATAAACATCGATCACTCCAGATAAGTCTTTTTCATTCATAGAAGTTATCATTGTATATCCAGGAGCAGAATAACTTTCAATATTGGTTGCAGGTCTTTCAATAATACCAACTATTTTATAAGTTTTAGATGTTGTATTTACTATATTTTCAGCACTTTTGGGTGAAGCCTTTTCTTCTTCATCGACTTCAAAAGGATTTAATTGAGTCAATTCGGTTCCATCTTTAGAAACTCTTTTACCAAGATCAAGAGTAATCGTATCCCCAACGTTAAGAACCAATCTTCCATTCGTTTTTAAATGAGTTGGGATTATAATTTCATTGCTATTTTCTGGCAATCTTCCTTGGACGAGTCTTATAGATAAATTCTCAAGTGAACTTTTTGAAAATGCTTTGACAAAAGCATAAGGTTTATAATCATTTTTAGAATCAATTTTAGCATAACCAATATTTTGAGTTAAATGAAAGTTTTCTATTTCTCTATTGTTTTTAAAAATATCTAAATCTTCAACTGGAACATCATAATAAGCTACATGAAAATTTCCCTTCTGGGCTGTTTCATATTGAATTAAAGATTCTACTCCACTTGAATACATAGAAGCAACAGCCGTTATTAAAGCGACAGATAAGACAATACCTATTATTGTTACAATTGTTCTTTTTTTATTGAGTTTTAAATTTTTAATAGTTAATTTGTTAAGTAAGTTCACGAATTGACCTCCTCAGCAATTTTTCCATCTTCAATTTTAATGATTCTATCCGCAAATTTAGCAATGTCCATATTATGGGTAATCATAATAATTGTTTGATTGAATTCTTTATGAGATTTTTTTAGTAGTGCAACAATCTCATCACTTGCTTTTGAGTCCAAGTTTCCGGTTGGTTCATCCGCAAGGATTAAAGCCGGATTTGTAATGAGCGCTCGACCTATACTTGTTCGTTGTTGCTGACCGCCAGATAATTCATTAGGAAGATGATTTTTTCTGTTTTGTAGTCCTAGTAGTTTTAACAAATTATTGAGTATTTCCTTATCTACTTCACGATTATCTAAGGCAAGTGGCAAAGTAATATTTTCCTCAACATTTAAAATTGGAATCAAATTATAAAACTGATAAATTAAACCAATTTGTCTTCTTCGAAAAATAGCGAGTTTATCATCACTAAAATCATAGATATTCTTTCCATCAATAAAAACTTTTCCAGATGTTGGGCGATCGACTCCCCCAATTAAATGTAAAAGTGTAGACTTACCACTGCCACTCGCTCCTACTATTGCGACAAATTCTCCTTTTTCAACAGAAAATGACACCTTATCTAATGCCACAACTTTCGTTGTATCTTTCCCATAAATTTTTGTTAAATTTTCAACTTTCAATATTTCCATACTGTAGCTCTCCTTTCTTTTTATTAATTATATTCTCGTTAAAGTTACAACTAAGTTACTGAACAAAATTTTTTTTATTTTTTTAACGTCTAAAGCAAAAAAAAACGAACTTTAAAAGCTCGGATTTCTTCATTTTGGAGCGAGTGTCGTAGTTATCTACAACTCTTTTCCAATAACGAAAGAGTACATATAATCTTCCGTTGTTAGTA
>CANQHD010000020.1 GCA_947623625.1 uncultured Bacilli bacterium | reverse complement strand
AATCTAGATATTTGATTTATTTTTTGTCTTCCGACGTGACCTTGCTTACTCATTTCTTGAATAGAAGGCACAATTTCTTGTAAAAGTTGCATAACAATCGTTGCTGTTATGTATGGCATTACACCAAGCGCAAAGATTGAAAATCTTTTTAAAGCACCTCCACCCATTGAATTCATAAGCTCTAAAAATCCAAGATTACTCGTAACATCTTGTGTTCCTGGAATGCGAATTGCAGTTCCAATAATGAAGATAGCTAGAGCAATCAAAGTAAAGCGTATTCTCTTCCTTAAATCTTTATTCGTAGGAGAAAATAATTGCTTTAACGTAGAAAACATCTTAGATCACCTCGGCTTTGCTTCCGCTCTCTTTGATCTTTTCTAATGCACTTTCTGAAAACTTATGTGCTTGAATTGTCAATTTTTTTTCTAAATTTCCTTCACCAAGTACTTTAATTCCTGAAAGTTGTTTCTTAACAATACCAACTTCTTTTAATAAAGCAGGTGTTACAACTGTACCATCTTCAAAACGATTTAAATCACAGACATTAATCACTGCATATTCCTTTTTGAAAATAGCATTACTAAATCCTCTTTTTGGTAATCTACGATAAAGTGGTAATTGTCCACCTTCGAATACTGGATTCACTCCACCACCGCTACGTGCATTTTGTCCTTTTTGCCCTTTTCCACTTGTTTTTCCTAATCCACTTCCTGGTCCACGTCCTACACGACGACGTTCTTGTTTTGCACCAGGATTTTTCTCTAATTCATGTAACTTCATTATCCTAAAATCTCCTCTACTGTTTTTCCACGAAGACGGGCAACTTCTTCTGGAGTTTTAATTGATTTAAGTGCATTGAGTGTTGCTGTTGCCATATTGATTTTTGTTCTAGCACCAAGTGATTTGGATACAATATCACGAACACCTGCAAGTTCTAAAATCGCACGAACACTACCTCCTGCAATGACTCCACGTCCAGCAGGAGCAGGTTTTACAATTACACGAGCAGCTCCACTTCTTCCAACTGCTTCATGAGCAATGGTTCTACCATCAATAAGAGAGATTTTAATTATATTCTTTTCGGCATCTTGAATTGCCTTTTTAATTGCATCAGGTACTTCGGCAGCTTTACCGATTCCTAATCCAACACGTCCTTTTCTATCCCCAATAACAACAATTGCTTGGAATCTACGTTGACGTCCACCTTTTGTGACTTTCACAACACTTTTAATTTCAACAACCAATTCCTCAAATTGTTTCTCTTTTGGGCTCATGTTCTTTTGCATAATACCCTCCTTAGAACTCTAATCCATTTTCACGTGCTGCGTCGGCTAACGCTTTAACACGTCCATGATAAAGATATCCACCTCTATCAAATACGACTTTTTTTATGTTAGCTTTTTTTGCTCTTTCAGCAATAAGTTCACCAACTTTACTAGCTGCTTCTACATTACCACCATTTTTAAGATTTAACTCTTTATCTAATGAGGAAGCAGATACTAATGTTTTTTTACTTTCATCATCGATGATTTGTGCATAAATTCCAGTATTAGAACGGAATACATTTAATCTTGGCGCACTCATCGTTCCATGCATATGACGTCTAATTCTTTCATGACGCACTTTACGCATACTATTTCTTGATTTGTTACTAATCATACTTTTTTCTCCTTCCTATTAAGCAGCTTTCTTTCCTTCTTTACGTCTTATATGTTCATCTTTATAACGAATTCCTTTTCCCTTATATGGTTCAGGTTTTCTAACCTTTCGAACGTTTGCAGCAAATTCTCCAACAAGTACTTTATCAATTCCTTTAATTGTAATTTCTGTATTGCTAGAAGCTTCTACAGTTAATCCCTCTGGAATGATGAGTTCTACAGGATGAGAATATCCAGCACTAATTACAAGTTTGTTTCCTTGCACATTGAAACGATATCCAACTCCAACGATTTCAAGACCCTTTTCATAGCCTTTTGTTACTCCTGTAATCATATTTTGAAGAAGCGCATTCATCGTTCCATGCATTGCTTTCGCTGCATCGTTTTCTCTTGTCAATGTAATAACATTATCTTCATGATGCATCGTGATACCTTTTAACATAACTTGAGATAAGCTTCCCTTTGGTCCCGTTACTTTAACCGTATTATCAATAAGTTCTACTGTAACGTCTGCGGGAACTTCAATTTTACGATATCCTATACGGCTCATTTTGCCACCTCCTTAATTTACCAAATATAAGCGAGTACTTCTCCACCTATATTTTGTTTACGAGCTTCTTTATCTGTCATAATACCTTTTGATGTTGATAGAATTGCAATTCCAAGTCCATTTAAAACCTTAGGAATTTCAGTATTCTTTACATAAACACGAAGACCAGGTTTTGAAATTCTTTTAAGACCAGTGATAACTCTTTCTTTTTTATCACTATATTTTAAAGTTAAAACAATTGTACCTTGTGCATCGTTTTTTTCTAATTTGTAGTCTTCAATAAATCCTTCTTCTTTTAAAATTCTTGCAAATTCAAGCTTTAATTTTGAAGAAGGTACAACTACTTCCGTATAACGCATTTGATTTGCATTTCTAATACGCGTTAACATATCTGCAATTGTATCCGTTACTACAGCCATTTTTTGTTTCTCCTTTCTCCTACCAGCTTGATTTTTTAATTCCTGGTATTTGTCCTTTATAAGCTAATTCGCGAAAGCAAATACGGCAGATTCCGAACTTACTCATGACAGCATGTGGACGTCCACATCTAGAACAACGAGTATAAGCACGTACCTTGTATTTTGGTTTGCGATTTGCTTTTACAATCATACTTTTTTTTGCCATTTTACCCTCCAATTACTTTCTAAAAGGAATTCCAAGTCCTGCTAATAAATCATGTGCTTCTTCATTCGTCTTTGCAGTTGTTACAAAGATAATATCCATACCACGTACTTTGACAACATCATCATAATCAATCTCAGAGAAAATTAATTGCTCTTTAATTCCCATTGTATAGTTTCCACGACCATCAAATGATTTTGGGCTTGTACCACGAAAATCACGAACACGAGGAAGTGCAATTGCAATTAACTTATCGAGGAATATGTACATATTTTCTCCACGAAGTGTTACTTTACATCCAATTGCTTGTCCTTCTCTTACTTTAAATCCTGCAATTGATTTTTTTGCTCTTGTAATAACAGGTTTTTGACCTGAAATTTTTGTAAGATCTGCTACTGCAGCATCTAATAACTTAGAATTTGTAGTCGCATCCCCCACTCCCATATTAATGACAATCTTCTCAAGTTTTGGCACTTCCATCATTGATTTATAATTATATTTTTCTTTTAAACTTGGAACAACTTCTTTTAAGTATTTTTCTTTTAGGCGGTTCATTAAAATACCCTCCTTTCATCAATCAAGCTTTGCGTTTGATTTTTTAGTAATTCTTATTTTTTTATCTTTTTCTGTTGTATATCCTACACGGGTTCCCTTTTTTGTTTTAGGATCAACAATCATAACATTTGATACATGAATTGGTGCTTCTCTTTCTAAAATACCACCCGTTTCTTGTCCGTTTCCTTTTTGATGTTTCTTAATAATATGAATACCTTCTACGATGACTTTTTCTTCGTTTTTTAAGGTTTTGATGATTTTTCCTTCTTTTCCTTTGTCAGAACCAGATATAACAACAACTTTATCTCCAACTTTTAATTTCATCATATCCTCCTTATAGTACTTCTTTCGCAAGTGATACTATTTTCATATAATCTTTCTCACGAAGTTCACGTGCAACTGGACCAAAAATACGTGTTCCAACTGGACTTTTGTCATCACGGATAATTACGCAAGCATTATCATCAAATTTAATATAACTGCCATCTTCACGTCTAACACCTTGTTTAGAACGAACAATTACTGCTTTTACGACTTTTCCTTTTTTTACAGCTGAATTTGGAATCGCATTTTTTACGGTTGCAACAACAACATCTCCAATATTGGCTGTTTTACGATGACTTCCTCCAAGACAACGAATGACTAGTACTTCACGTGCACCAGAGTTATCAGCAACTTTCAATCTAGTTTCTTGCTGTACCATAGATTTTCTCCTCCTTTACTTAAGAGTTATAGAATAACTGCTTCTTTTACGATTTCTTTTAAATAGAAATGCTTTGTTTTTGAAATTGGACGTGTCTCAACAATACGTACAACATCTCCAACTTTGGCTTTATTCGTCTCATCATGGACACTATATTTCTTAGAAGATTTCACTCTTTTATGATATAGTGGATGCATTTTATAAGTTTCTACTAAAACAGTAATTGTTTTATTATTTTTTGAACTTACAACTGTTCCTGTTAATTCACGACTTTTTTTCTCCATAAGATCCTCCTATTATGCTTCTTCACGTTCTTTAAGAACGGTTTTTAATCTTGCAACGGTGTGTCTTAAGTCTCTTAGTCTTGAAGGTTTTTCGAGGGATCCAGTTGCTTGTTGAAAACGTAGGTTGAATAATTCTTCTTTACATTCTTTTAATTTTGCATAAATTTCCTCTGTTGTCATTTCTCTAATTTCTTTCACCTTCATTACTTTTCACCACCAGTTTCTCTTTTTACAAATTTACATTTAATTGGTAATTTGTGACTTGCAAGGCGAAGTGCTTCACGGGCTACTTCTTCAGATACTCCAGCAATTTCAAACATGATTTTACCTTCTTTAACAACGGCAACCCATCCTTCAACGCTACCTTTACCTTTTCCTTGACGTGTACCAATTGGTTTTGCTGTAAGTGGTAAGTGTGGGAATATATTAATCCATACTTTTCCACCACGTTTCATATAACGTGTCATAGCAATACGAGCAGCTTCGATTTGATTCGATGTAATCCAAGCACCTTCTTTAGCTTGTAATCCATACTCACCAAAGTGTAATTCTAAATTTCCTTTTGCTTTTCCTTCATATGGAAGTCTATGCACACGACGATACTTTGTTCTTGATGGAACTAACATGTCTACTTACCTCCTTTACCTTTTTTTGAAGGAAGAATTTCACCTTTGTAAATCCATACCTTAACTCCAATTTTTCCAAATGTTGTATCTGCTTCACTTGTAGCATAATCAACATCAGCACGAAGTGTATGTAAAGGAATTGTTCCTTCCGTATATCCTTCGCTTCTTGCCATATCAGCACCACCTAAACGTCCTGATACTTGTGTTTTGATTCCTTTTGCTCCTGCTTTCATTGCATTTCTAATTGCACGCTTTTGTGCCATTCTAAATGACGCACGATTTGTAATTTGATTTGCAATAGAATCTGCTACAAGTTGGGCATTGATATCGGCTTTTTTAATATCAGCAATGGTAATTTGTACAGGCTCTCCTGCAACTTTTGAAAGGTTTTTCTTCAGTTTTTCAATCTCTTCTCCTCCACGACCAATCATGATTCCTGGTTTTGAAGTATGAACAATTACTTCACATTTCTTAGAAGTTCTTTCAATTTCGACTTTTGCAATACCTGCATTTTTTAAGTTTTCACTTAAGTACTTACGGATTTTTAAATCACGGTCAAGTGTTGTTGCGAAATCTTTTTTATTGGCATACCATTTTGCTTCCCAGTCTTTATTGATACCAAGTCTAAGTCCATTTGGACTAACCTTTTGTCCCATAAGTCTCCTCCTTCAGTTATTTACTTGCCACAGTAATAATAATGTGACTTGTTCTTTTATCTTTGTGTCCGATGCGACCACGTGAATCGAATAATACTCTTTTCATAACAGGTCCTGCATCTACTCTTGCTTCTTTTACATATAAAGTGCTTTCATCAGCTTGATTATTATTCACTGCATTAGCAATTGCTGAATCAAGAACTTTCTTAACAAGCCTTGCTGGCTTTTTATTCATGTTACTTAAAATATTTTGTGCATCACTTACTTTTTTTCCACGAATTAAATCAACGACTAAACGTGTTTTAATGGGAGAAACTCGAAGTGATTTTGCGATAGCTTTTGCTTCCATTTAATTTCCTCCCTCTTATTTTTTCTTATCTTGCCCGTGTCCACCAAATTTACGTGTAAGTGCAAATTCTCCTAACTTGTGTCCAACCATATCTTCTGTTACATAAACAGGGATAAATTCATGTCCGTTATGAACAGCAAATGTGTGTCCAATAAAGTCAGGATAGATGGTAGAACGTCTTGACCAAGTTTTGATAACTTCTTTTTTTTGAGTTTTATTTAATTCTTGAACCTTTTTTAATAATCTATCGAATACATAAGGTCCTTTCTTTAAACTTCTTGCCATAGTTCCCTCCTATTTATTTCCACGACGGCGAACAATAAATTTATCCGTCTTTTTATTATTACGTGTCTTAAGTCCGAGTGCTTTTTTACCCCATGGTGTAAGTGGTGCTTTACGTCCAACTGGAGCACGACCTTCACCACCACCATGTGGATGGTCATTAGGGTTCATAACAGAACCACGTACAGTTGGTCGAATTCCCATGTGACGTTTACGTCCTGCTTTACCAAGTTTTACTAAACTTGCATCTTCATTACCCACTTCACCAACAGTTGCCATACAACTACCAAACACTTTTCTTTGTTCTCCACTTGATAAGCGAATCATTACATAGTTTCCTTCTCGACCAAGGATTTGTGCAGATGTTCCTGCGCTTCGAGCAAGACTTCCACCTTTTCCAGGGCGAAGTTCAATATTGTGAACAACTGTACCAACTGGAATATTCATAATTGGTAGAGCATTACCTGCTTTAATGTCAACATTTTCTCCTGAGATAATTTCAGTACCAACTTTCAATCCTTTTGGAGCTAAAATATATCTTTTTTCTCCATCACGATAATTAATTAAAGCAATATTCGCCGTTCTATTAGGATCATATTCAATACTTGCTACTGTACCAGGTATATCAAATTTATTCCGTTTAAAATCAATGATACGATACTTTCTTTTGACCCCTCCACCTTGATGTCTTACTGTAATTTTTCCTTGATTGTTACGTCCTGAGTTTTTCTTTGCAGTTACAACAAGACTTTTTTCTGGTGTTGTTTTTGTAATTTCATCATTGACTAACGTACTTTTCTTTCTTTGTCCTGGTGTAGTAGGTTTATAATTTCTAATTGCCATTTTTAGTTTCCTCCTTCTAACCAAGATCTATTGTTTGTCCGTTTTCTAGTGTAATAATTGCTTTTTTATATTTATTTGTAAAGCCACTATAACGTCCAACTCTTCTTTTCTTAGGTTTTACATTTAATGTACGAATTTCTTTTACTTTTACTTTAAAGATTTTTTCAATTGCATTTTTAATTTCAGTTTTATTTGCACGAGAGTCTACTTTGAACACATATTGTCCAATGTTTGCTCTATCTTGTGATTTTTCTGTAATCACTGGTGCTTTGATAATTTCTAAGTACTTAACATCCATTATTTAAGCACCTCCTCTATTTTTGTAAGAGATCCTTCTGTAAAGATAACTTTATCTGCATTGACAAGATCTAATACATTAATTTCATCACTTGCAATTAAAGCAACATTTTGTAAATTTCTGCTTGCAAGAATGACATTCTCATCAAATGAATCAACAACGATTAATACTTTTTTATCTTTTAAATTTAATTTGTTAAGAAGTGTTACCATTTCTTTTGTCTTTGGTGTTTCAAATACAAGTTCTTCCATAACAATAACTGCATTTTCTGCAAACTTCTCTGATAACGCACTTTTTAGGGCTAAACGTCTTTCTTTACGATTCATTTTCTTACTGTAATCACGTGGTACTGGAGTTCCATAGCGACCTCCACCTACCCATTGTACAGCACGAATAGAACCTTGACGAGCATGTCCTGTTCCTTTTTGTCTCCAAGGCTTACGTCCTCCACCAGATACTTCAGAACGATTTTTAGTAGAGTGTGTTCCTTGTCTTAATGATGCTTGTGCTAAAATAATGGCATCATACATTACTTTTTGATTGGGTGTCATCCCAAAAACTTCTTCATTTAGTTTTAATTCTTTTACCTCTTCGCCTTTAAGGTCTAAAAGTTTTATTTTATCCATCCTATTTCCTCCTTTCATCACAAATTGAGTTGTTTGTTTTTTTTAACTATTCTTCTGTTTTTTCTTCTTGTGATGACTCGTCTGTTGTTTCTTGCTTTTCTTCTTGATTTTCTTCAACAGCAGTTGCTTCTAGTTCTTCAATAACTTCTACTGCTTGATCAGTAGTTTCTTCTACATAGGTGATTAATTCTTCCATTTCACAAATTGTATCTTTGTTTTTAACTGCAGTTCTAATTAAAACTAAACTATTTTTAGGTCCTGGAACATTTCCTTTAATTAAAAGGCAATTGTTTTCTTTGTCAACCTGAACAATAACCAAATTTTGTACAGTTGACATAACATGTCCCATATGTCCTGGTAATTTTTTTCCTTTTAATACGTGCATTGGTCTTAGTGTTCCCATTGAACCTACGCCACGATGATATTGAGAACCATGTCCCATTGGTCCACGACTTTGATTATGACGTTTGATAACACCTTGGAAACCTTTTCCTTTACTAACACCACTAACGTCAACCATTTCTCCTTCTGTGAATATTGAAGCGTCAAGAGTCTGTCCAAGAGTGTAATCAGCTACATTTACTCCTCTAATTTCTCTTAAGAAGCGCTTAGGTTCACATCCAGCTTTCTTTGTATGACCCATTTTTGGCTTATTGCTTTTCTTTTCAGATACTGTTTGATATCCTAATTGAATTGCTTCATAGCCATCTTTTTCTACTGTTTTTATTTGTGTAACAACATTAGGTTCCACAGAAACAACAGTTACCGGAATCAATTTACCATTTTTTGTAAATACTTGGGTCATTCCGATTTTTGTACCTAAGATTCCTTTCATTTATTTTTCCTCCTATTAGTTTGTTTTGATTTGAATGTCCACTCCACTTGGTAAGTCAAGACGCGTTAAAGCATCAATAACTTCCTTGCTTGGATTTTTAACATCAATAAGTCTTTTGTGTGTACGCATTTCAAATTGTTCACGTGAATCCTTGTCTTTATGTACTGCACGTAAAATTGTAAATTTTTCAATTTCAGTTGGAAGTGGTACAGGTCCTGAGATTTCTCCCCCACCTCGCTTAATTGTTTCAACAATTTTTGTGACAGCGTTGTCAAGAATTCTATGATCATATGCTTTTAATTTAATGCGAATTCTATTTGTTGACATCTTTTAAATCCTCCCTTCGCCTATATCGAGTATAGACTTGCTCCGTGCGAATAACCCGATAACCAGTTGACAACTTAACCTGGCGTATCAGCAACCTCTCACATCTAAGCAGTCACACGAATTTAATATTAGCATAAGAAATAAAGAAAAACAACCATTTTTTTCTGTTTTTTTCAAATATGCTCATTTTTTTCATATTTTTAACATTTTTATTTACATTTTTTTAAATATTTATGAAATTGATAATCTTCATCATCTTCATAAGCTTTCACAAATCCTGCTTTAGAAACAGTTTGAATACTATATTGATTATGAATGTTAACATCAGCAATTAAAAGTCGAATAGAAGTATTTTCTCTTAAAATTTTTTGAATATCTTCTAAAATCATTTTTCCATAACCTCGACCATAATATTGTTCAAATACCCCATAATAAATTGAACAACTCTCTCCGTATGGTGTATCAACTACTTGTCCTAATCCTAAATATCCAATAATATTATCGTTTAATGTTGCAAAATAATCATTTCCAGTTACAGTATCTTCATTACTATAAATGTATAAAGTACTTCCAAGATATTCTTGCACACTTTTGTTGGATGTAAATGCTATCAATGCATCCTGATGCTCTTTTTCATCAAGCTGAATGGTTTTAAAAACCAAATTTTTCCCAATTAATTCCATTTTTTACTACCTCTCCTTTAATTTTTCTTCTCTTTCTATTTCATCTTCCTTATAACTTGCAGGAATCAACATATTTTTTCCATATTTATTGGTAATTTGATCAATCACTTCCTGAACTTTATTATTTTTCTCTTCTTTTTTCTCTTCAAAAAATGAGACTTGTTCTTGTACAACTGTTGTTAAATCACTAAGACGAATTCCAATATTTCGAATCGCATCTTCTCTCCAACTTTGTTCAAATAAAACCAATGCATATTGATAAATATCTGACGTAAGATTCGTTGGATTCACTAAAGTCATTTGATGTGAATAACTTTTAAAAAATGCATTTTTATAAGTAACTGCAATACTTTTGGCATACATTTTTTTCTTTCTTAAACTGCGTCCAACCTCTTCTGCCTGATAAAACAAGATTTTTTTCAATTTTGCAGGATCTTTATAATCATATTGTAAAGTTTCTGAAACACTAATACATTTAGTAGCATCTTTGATAGAGACTACTTTACTATCATCTTTTCCTAAAGCTGCTTCTTTTAAAGAAATCGCTTGATTCTTAAAATGTCTTTTTAATAAGGATATAGGTGCATTGGCTAAATCACCAATGGTTTTAATTCCCAAAGACAATAATTTTTCTTTTGTTCTTTTTCCAACCATAAATAAATCCCCGACAGGAAGTGTCCACATTTTCGTTGCTATTTCATTTGGAAAAAGAGTATGAATTTTATCTGGTTTTTCAAAGTCTGATGCCATTTTCGCACATAATTTATTGGAGGCTATTCCAATATTAACTGTAAAGCCAAACTTTTCTTTGATTTCTTCTTTTATTTTCAAAGCAACTTCAAAGTAGTCTTTATACAAGTATGAAGTTCCGGTAAAATCGAGAAAACACTCATCAATAGAAAATTGTTCTAAGGAAGGTGTGTATTGACTTAAATAGTTCATCAATTTTAAAGAACATTCACGATACCAAGCATAGTTCGCTGGAAAGACTTGCAATTGAGGACATTTTTTTCGAGCGCTATAAATTGTTTCTGCTGTTACTATCCCATATTTTTTAGCAATGGGACTTTTTGCTAAAACAATTTCCCTTCGTTTTGTCTCATCTCCTCCAATAATGGAGGGAATTGTTCGAATATCAACGGGATAACCCTTTCGTAACAAATCCACTGCACTCCAAGAAAGAAAAGCATTGTTTACATCTACATGAAATATAATTCTCAACTAATTTCCTTCCTTTCTTGCTATTATTATAGTCAACAAACAAAAGTTCGTCAACTATAAAATATAAAAAACTATTAACCAATTTTATTTGTAATAGTTTCTTCTTTTTTTATTACGTTTTTAAATTACCTCTATTATTATTTTTCACTCTTTATAGTTCCTTTATCCATTCGATATATTACATCACATAATTCATCAATATCTTCTTTAATATGTGTAGCAATAATTATTAATTTACCTTTTTTCTTTTCTTCTAACAATAATTTTCTTATTTTAATAACACTTTCTTCTTCTAATCCATTAAAAGGCTCATCCAATATCATAAGATTTGGATTTTCCATTAAAACTTGAGCAATTCCTAATTTTTGTTTCATTCCTAAAGAATATTTTTTAAATTTTTTATCCTTTTCTTCTAGTAAATTTACTTTTTCTAAAGTAGAAAGTATTTCTTTTTCACCTATAACTTTATTTATAGAAGCAAGCAATTTTAAATTTTCATAGCCTGTTAATTCTGATAAGTAGTTTGGTCTTTCAATCAGTGCAGCTGTCGATTTCGGAAAACATCCTTTTTCATATAAATCTACGCCATCTACTACTACACTACCACTACTTGGTTTAACAAAACCACAAATCGTTTTAAGTAGCATGCTTTTTCCGCTTCCATTTCGACCAACCAATCCATAAATTTTTCCATCTTTCATGTTCAACGATATATTGTTTAACACCATTTCATTTTCTAATTTTTTACTCATATTTTTAATTTCTACTTTCATATCAAATTTCATTCCTTTCATTTTTTAAGATACACATACATCATAGAATTATTTTCTATTTTTTTATTTTAAACATTGCTGATGACATTGATTATCCATTCTCATAAAAATTATTTTTAAACATTTTCTTCACTTTCTATTATTAAATTTCTATCTTTTGAAAATATATTTACTATTATCAAAATAGCAGTAAGCATTACTTGTATCAAAATTATTTGTATTGGATTGAAAAACTTTAGTAAGCTACTAACATAAATTATAGATGGCGTATTAAACAAGAATGAGATAGAAAGGATCACTGTCATAAAAATCAAACTATATTTTCTTATTTTTTTTAAGAGAAATATAAATAATAAACTTAAAAATATTTTAGATAAATAAGTAAGTAAAAATATACTTATCGTCATTTTTACATGAATTCCAAAAAGAATTGAAAAAAGAAAAATAAAAAAAGTTGTGATTATTAAGACGAAAAACGTAACAACAAAATTACTTAAAATTGTTGTTAGTATCCAGTTTTTGTAATGAATTCTTAAGAAAATTGTTTCTTTATCGTAAGACAAATCATGTTCATATAAAATATATGTAAAGTACAAATAAGTAAAGTTAATTACTAAGCTCATACTGATTAATAAAAATGTAATACTATTATTAGAAGAACCAGTTGCTAAAAAATATAAATTGTCTATACTTGTCCAATTATTATTCCAAATAACAATAAAGAAAATAAAAACACACACGAGCATTATTAATATAGAATATATTTTGGTATTAATAAGTGATAGATTTCTTTTAAAAATTGCTGCCATTTAATTCACTCCTATTTTTATGTTTTTAGAAGATTTTACTATACTATGTAATAAAATTGTGAGCACAGTTACAAAATATATAAAACCTGTTCCTACTAAAGTGAATAAATTTCTTGTCCAATCATATCCATGTGAATGAAATCCTGGATTGAAAACATCAAGTAAAAAAAAGCCACTTGGATAAAATCTATCGCTAAAGAATAAAAAAATGAGATAAAACATGAGTACAATAACATTTATATTTTTTCGATGAAATTTAAAGCACAATAATAAATTTAAAAAACCAATAACCAAAGATGTTAAAAAGATTTTTAATATACTAATTAAAATAATAATAAAATCATTGACTGGATATTTTAAGTTATTTGTTAATTTAAAATCACTATGAGAGACAACATTGCAGCATATCAGTGCAATGATAAATGCTTGTAAAAAGAGAAAAATTGTCATAATAAATACCGTCATCATACAAAAGAGGGCATATTTTTTACGTGTTTTTAATCTAAGAAGTAAAGAATAACTTTGATTGATATATTGATATATCAATGTAAACATCACTATAAAACAGGGATAAAATATAAGAATTAAAAAAATTTTGTTTGTAAATGAAGACATGAGCATTGTTCCATAATCAAGTCCCGTATGTTGACTCGTAATAAAAAAGGAACCTAAAAATAAGTATCCTAAAATTGCTTTATATTCCCACGTAGAACAAAAATAGTTTATAATATTTTTGATGAAACTATTCAAAATCTCTCACCAAACTTTCTTTGTTTTTGTATAATTTCCAAACCAGCAGTCCCGTTATGAATGCCAATATTCCCATGTTTATTATTGCATTCATTACACTAGATTGAACCATATAACCTTCATATATGTTAAAAACGGAAAGATGTTCTGTCAAAAAATTTTTTCCTATACACATTTCAATAAATTTATCCATATTTCCAATTAAAAAATTTAAAGCATTTATCACAACAAAACTTAATAAAAGCGTCACGGTTAACTTTCTTGTTTTTCTTAACAAAATTAATCCGATATTGACTATCATAATATCATACAATAACAATGCAATGTGGCAAAGAAAAATATATACGTAAGGACTAAAATCACCAACATATCTAAACAACGTATAAGAATCAGACCACTCAGTATTGGATAGAGTTGATGTATATAATATTGATCCTAAAAAGAATATGAGTACCGACATTATCAAAAATGGAAGATAGGATTTTATATAGGCAAAAACAATATTTTTTGTTATCACTTTTTTATAAGATTGTCTAAGCAATACATCTTTCAAATAACTGCCCTTTATTTTGTTATAAAAATGTGTAAGTGCTAAAATATTGATAATAAAAGGGCTTAAAAACATGAGTATACTACCTGTGCCATAATACATTGTATGTCTCCAAAAAGAAAACCTATTGACCCATTCTGGAAAAAGAGAGACTCTGCCACCAGAAGCATAACTAAAATAGTCAAAAATACCAATCATCATAAGTATTAACATAAGTAAACTACAAACAATAAATTCTCTAGATTTTAAATATACTTTTAAATTTTCCATAAAAACTCCTATCACAATATGCCTAAAATAATCCATTTGTGATTTTAGTATGATTAGTATTAAATGAATCTACTTATGATAAATTATTTGTGAACGCCACTTACTTTTTTTATTGTAGTAACATTAATTAATACTTATCTAGAGTTTATTCTAAATCGTATCCATAAAATTATTATCTGTTGTTCGCATAAGTAATAAATACTCCCCTTTAGAACAAAAACAATTTTATTTTGACTCTAAAGCTCACTAAGGCATCTAAGTCGTCCTTACTAAAGTCATTCATAACATTTTCTTAGATATCATATCACTTCCATTATAGGTAAGAACTTCTATCAAGTGTCATTATTGGATAATCTTAGTCTATCAGTAAATTAGACACACTCGTTATAGCAATAAAAGCTAAAACAATTCATAAAATTTTGAAGACTTTTATTACGCCCTTTTTATTTTTCATACACAAGTAGATTATTTAGTCAAATTTAATATATCATCTAACATAACTTCTTTTCAACAATTTCCAAAAAAAAGATTTTTTTGGATAAATTAGAATTGAATGATTCTACTTTCAAAAATTACTAAAGTACTATTTTCCCGACTCTTTTTTTAAGTTATATTATTTTCATATGATTACTTCAAATAGTAAGACTTCATCACCTTTAAATCATCATCAAACTCATATACAAAAGGAACCCCTGTTGGAATTTCCAAATCCATAATGTCTTTTTCGCTTATATTTTCTAAGTACATTCTAATGGCTCTTAAAGAATTACCATGAGCAACAATTAAGACATTTTCATTTTTTAGTTTTGGTTCTATTTCTTTTTGATAATATGGTTTAGCTCGATCCAGTGTATCTTTTAAACATTCTGTAAGTGGTAACTCATCACTCGTTAGATTTTGATACTTTTTATCATTTCCAGGATAGCGTTCGTCTTCCTTTGTTAGTGCAGGCGGTCTTACATCAAAACTTCGCCTCCACTGATGAACTTGCTCTTCTCCATACTTTTTTCTTGTCTCATCTTTATTCAATCCTTGTAGTGCCCCATAATGCCTTTCGTTTAAATGCCAATCTTCTATAGTAGGGATATCTTCTTTTAAAACAGATTGAATAATAGAGAGTGTATCTTTAGCACGAGCAAGGACTGAAGTATAAGCAACTGAAAAGTGAATTTTTGCATTTTTCAAAAGCTCTCCAGCACATTCAGCTTCTTTCTTTCCTTTTTCAGATAATGGAACATCTGTCCAACCTGTAAATCTATTTTCTTGATTCCAAACACTTTCTCCATGTCTTATAAGTACTAAATACATAAAATCCTCCTTTTACATTTCTTTTAAACAAAAAATAGCATAAACTGGTAAATACCTAACTCTTTTTTTATTGGAAAAATTATTTTCTGTTATCCGGTAAGCATCTGTCACCGTAAATTTTTTCATAAAAACAGATAAGCTTTTGGCTTTAGATCCCGTCTTTGTTGCAATCTCAATTGGAATCACTTTTCCCATTCTATTTTGAATAACAAAATTTACTTCTGCTTTTCCTTCTGATTGATAATAATAAAGCGAATACCCCGCCTCAGATAAAGTTTTTGCAATATGATTTTCATAAAGTGCTTCTTTTTTGATTTCATCTTCTAACAACTGTTTCTGATTAATATGAAGAAGCATGGATAAAATTCCATCATCGGGGAAATAAAGTTTAAAATGCTCTAATTCTCTACAAGAACTAAGTGGTGACTTTATTTTTCTTATTTTATAACTCCGATAAACGATTTGTTTTTTGACAAGATTTTGAATAATGTTTTCATATTCTTTTGCTCGACGCCCAAAACCAATTAACCCATACTGAAATTTTTTATTTTCCTTAAGTAATTGCTTGGGCATACTTCTAATGACTTCATATCCTCGTGGAATATCAATTAAATTTTCTTCTAAGATGAGTTCACTTTTCACAACATCATATATCTTTCTTTGAATCATTCTTATCTCTTCAAAAGAAGCTTCTTTTATCTGAGCTAAAACAGCTTCAGGATAACCACCAGTTAATAGATATTGATAAAACAGTCCAAGACTTTTAGCGTGATAGGGATTACTTTTTTCATTTGAAAATGAAAAGCGAATTCTCTTAGCTACATCTATTTCACCAAAAGCAACTAGATATTCTTCAAAATCCATCTCATACATCATCTTATATTGAAACTCTTCCCCTTTAAATAAGGGAAGCAAGTCAATTCTATTTGTAATTGCAATAACATGATAATTATTTCGATCATAGCCAAATAATTTAATTCCTTTAATAATGTCAACATCTTCAACATTGTCAAAAATAATGAGTGTCTCATCTGGATAAAAAGGAATCCCCGTCATACAAGAAAAAGTATTTGCTAATTTGTCAATAGATCTTTCCTTTTTAAAAAGTTCTAATAAATCTTGATTTTGAGCGGTATCTATACAGATGGTACTACGATAATAATTTTTTCCAAAAGAAAGTGCAGCATAAGTTTTACCAATTTGTTTTGATCCATACAAAAGCAAAGGTTTTCTTAACAAATCATTTTTCCACTTTTTAAAAATGGTTGTGATTTTTCGTTCCATAAATTGATACCTCCCCACATATTTTCTAAAATAAGTATACATTTTTATTCGATTTCCGTCAATTAAAAACAAGTGTATTCCTCTTTTCTTTCGAATAAATTAGATTTGTAGTATAATCAACATTAGAAAGGAAGGATAATTTTGCCAGCAACTGTTACACATGCTTATTTTGCTTTAGATATTTATGCCCACTTACCAATTGGATTAAAAAAGTTATTAATCGATGATAAAGAAAAATTAAAAATGTTTGCTCAAAGTATGGATGCAATGTATTTTTATCGTATCTTTACTCCCCAAAAAGGAAAAAGAATTCGAGCTTTCGGTCATTATTTTCATAGGAATGATAGTCAAAAATTTTTTATTAATTTAGTCAATTATATTAAATACAATGGTTATTATAAAAATGGAGATGTCATGGCTTTTCTTTATGGAATGATTGCGCATTATGCACTTGACTCTACAATTCACCCTTTTATTATTTATGAGACTGGAAATTATGATAAGAATGATAAATCAACTAGACAATATCGAAATCTTCATGATGAAGCAGAAACTCTTCTTGATCTTGCTATGATTCATGAGAGAGAAAAAACATCTCCTCATTCTTTTAGAATAGATACCTTTTGTTTTGATCTAAAACCTTTTAGTAAAGAATTAAAAGAAGTCATTGACTACTCTTTTAAAGAAACTTTTGATGTTCACACAATGAGTAAATTTTATTATCAAGCACTCAAAGATATGAAGCGTTTCTTGCGATTATTTCGCTATGATAAAATAGGAATTAAAAGATTTGGCTATACTGTTCTTGAAGGAATTACTTTAGGTAAAACTTTTCATTTTCATGTTATTTCTTATCATATGCCTCTTAAGAAAAAAGATCTATATCGCAATTTAGAACATGAAGAGTGGTCGCATCCAGCGAAATTTGAAGAGAAACATACAACATCTTTTGATGATCTCTACAAAGAAGCGTTAAATAAAGCCATGAAAATAATTGGGAATGTCAATAATTATTTTCAAGATAAAAAGAAAGTCAATTTAGAAAAAGTATTTTTGAATCACTCTTACATTACAGGAAAAGATTGTAGTGAAGAACTTCCTTTAAAATATAGGAAGGAAAGACATTAATTTTCATACATAAAAGTGACAAATTAGGGCATCTTAAAAACAGGTGATAAAAAATGTTTTTAAGATATGCATATCGAAAAGAAAATGGAAAACTTGATCTTTACTTATATAAAACAGCAAATTTTGAATTTGCAAAAGATTATGATGCGAAAAATGAAAAAGAAGAAGCAAGCTTAGAAGAAGAAGCAAGCTTAGAAGAAGAAGCAAGTCACTATATTAAAGAGAAAAAACTTCCTCTTTCTTTTGATAAAGTCTATATTATTATGGATAATAAAATTGTAAAAACTCTCTCAAAAGAACAACTTCATTTAGAAGAAAGAGTCCTAACTGAGAAAAAGATAGATGAAGAGTCCTATATTGTGACTGTTAAGATGGAAAATAAAGAAGAAAGGATAAGTCTTCTGAACTATTTAATTGGAGCCCTTTTTACAAATACAACGTTTCCTCTACACAAAGAAGCTTTAAAAGCCCTTGTTATTTTATATCGAACTTTCGCGTTTGATTGTCTTTCTCAAAAAGGATATATTGAAGCAAGCAATGCTTTTGTTATTTATCGAAACCCTTTTATTTATAAATTTACTTATTTGGAAAAATTCCAAGAAAACTACGATTTATTTAAAGAAGCTGTTTTAGAGACAGAAGGACGTTATCTTTTATCTGATGGAAAACCTATTAAACCTTATGTTCACTTAGTTAGTAGTGGTTACACAAAAGAAAATCAAATAGATAAATATTTAGTTTCAAAAGAAAGTCTTTGGGACATGAAAGCTCAAAATTATTTACAACATTTTTTCTTTTCTTATAGTGATTTAGCTGCAAAACTCTCTCTGACACACTCATCCAACAAACAGGTGAATCCAAATTATTCTAAGAAAGAAATTGCCATTCTTTTAGCTCTTCCTTCTGAAAACTTTACATGCATTGAAGAAAAAGATGGAATGACTTTTATCTCACAAGGAATTGGAAATGATTTAGGTCTTTCTCTTTTTGGAGCAAATTATCTAGCAGAACAAGGTTTAAATTATGCTCAAATTTTATCTTACTATTTCCAAAACATTATTCTTTATCAAAAATAAGCCCAAAGGCTTTTTTTAGTGGACAACATCAAAATAAGTAATGACACTCTCTGTTATGGATGTTGCAAGTTTCTTTTGATAACTTTCTTGTTTTAAATTCATTCTATCTTGATAATTGGATAAAAAACCACATTCAATTAAAACTCCAGGAACTCTTGTATTCGAGTAAAGATAAAGATTCGTCTTTTTCAAAGTTCTTGTCCTATTAAAATCTTTAGAAAACTGATCCATTAAAATTTCTCCTAAAATTTTATTATTCTTATTAATTGGATGATAAAGAACTTCTATTCCTCTATAAGAAGAATTTTGATGAAAATTAATATGAATGGACAAATAAATATCACTCTTATTCTCTTGAATTTTTAAAATTCTTCTATAAAGGTCTCCTCTTTTCTTTTTAGCATCCCATTTACTAGATAAGTCACTATCATCTTCCCGAATCATATAGACAATAGCGCCTTTTTCTAAAAGAGTTTGTTCTAATTGTTTGGAAATCGCTAAATTAATGTCTTTTTCATAAGTATTCCCAATCATCGAACCAGGATCTCTTCCACCATGTGGAGGATACTGATAAACCCAAATTTATTTTATTTCATTTCAATCTTTTCTTGTTTTCTTTTTTCTTTTTCTAATTCTTTAAGGCTCTTTTTAGGTGTAGGCAAACTTTCAGGCATTGTTCCTCCATTTTTTTCAATAACTTCTCTAATGTTTTTTCCGATAGTGTAATGTGCCTTATTTGCATCACTCTCTGTTTGGATATTTTCTCTTTTTAATTTGGATTCTGTTTGTGTAATGCGAAATAAATTTGCAGCTAGTTCTTCGCTACCCATATTATCCAAAATATCTTCTCTGTATCTTAATCCTTTTCTTTTCGCAATATCATCTGCTGTTTCACCATTATATAAACCCTTATAACCAAAATTATGAAATTTATCAAAGTTCTTAACACCTGCATTTTTTGCAGCTTGATTTAATGAATAATTACCTTTTTTAGTTAATTTTCTCTGATAAAATCTCTTTTCATCTTCAGA
>CANQHD010000019.1 GCA_947623625.1 uncultured Bacilli bacterium | reverse complement strand
GGAGCAGTAGCATACCTCACACAAAGTAAGTATGGAAAGTATGGAAATGAAGATTATAAAGGAGCCAATAAAGAAGTTTATATTAATAACTATAACAGTTATATAACAGGCTGTTCCGGAGGCGCTCCAGGAGTAGCAACCTCAACAACTTGTACTCCATATAATAACTTAGAAAGTGCCGGAGAAGAAAAAGGACCTGGAGCCAGTACTACAGGGAACATCTATGGAGTTTATGATATGTCAGGAGGAGCCTGGGAATATGTGATGGGAAATTATGATTATACAGTAGGTTCATCAGGATTTGCAGAAGGTTGGGATATACAATATAAGGATTATATAAATTTTTATACAACTTCAGAGGTTAAAAGTCATGCATTAAGTGAAACGGCAGGTTGGTACGATGATGGCAATGGCATGGTCAATTCGTCCAAACCGTGGATGGCTCGTGGTGGTGGCTATAGCGATGTGGTGCACGCAGGTGTTTTCTACAATGACAGCACGAGTTGGGCGGGTGGAGCGCGCTCCACCCTCTCGTTTCGCGTGGTGCTAACCCTCAATAAAATATCTTGATGTTTTATTGAGTAACTCCTTTTTGAACTGGTAAACAAATAGTGTATAATTTAGTGTGTAAATTAAGAAAGACTCCTCCATTTTTTAGAGAATAAAAAGATGGGTTCTTTTTGTATAACCATTGCTTGAGCACTCAGATTATTCTTTAGTATATTGCCTTATCTCCTTAAGCAACATTTTTAATTCTATCCTTTTATCTTTAAATAGAAAAACATTTTGAACAGTAAATTACAGCAAAATGAAAAAATTATTCAATAATTTTTTGATTTATGATATAATTTATTTGTTTAAAATAATCGTTAAGTTATAAGGCATATAAGAGAGTATAGAGAGGAAAACTGAAAAAATGAAGAAAAATAATAAAGGGTTAAAAATAATAAAATTATTCATATTGCTGGCAGTTATTATGGTATCATCAAATAAAATTATTGGTAAAACTAGCATTAAAAACTATAAAGTTCAAAAAAATGAATTAGCAGAAAATCCAATTTACTTATCTGTTGCCACAACACAATCGTCTTATAATTCAAGAAATGTAACAATTACACTGAATTCAAGTGATAATTTAAGTGGAGTAGATCAAATGTGTATACAAGAAAACAGTAATGTATCCAATTGTGTTTGGACGACTTATGTAAAAAAATCGTCATTTACTGTTAGTGATGATTATAATGGAAATACAGTTACAATATATGCTTGGGTTAAAGATGTAGCAGGTAATGTTTCCTCTAGAGCTTCAAAGACTTATAAAACTTATAAAAGATGTTCAGTTACTGTGAATAATGGTTCTTCTTATTGTCAAGCTGATTGGGGTAGTTGTACAAAGTCTTGTGGAGGAGGAACCAAATATGCAACAAAAGTACAACCCCTAAAAGATGCGTATTTAGGAAATACTTGTGATTCGAAAATAACAGCCAATGGCTGTTCAGAATCATGTAATACTCAGGATTGTTGTAGTTCTGTTAGATATGAAGATGGAACTAGCTGTTCAGCGTCTTGTGGAGGAGGAACTAAAAATCGCTTGGCTTATTCAAACTATAATGGACAAAGATGTAGTGCACAAGATCAAAGTAGTGGAGGAAGTTCATGTAATACCCAGGGTTGTTGTAGTCGCGTTTATTATAAAGATGGAGCGAAGTGCTCAAAATCTTGTGGAGGAGGAACTACAAACCGCTTTGCTTATTCATGGTATAATGACAAAAGATGTAGTGCATACGATAAAAGTAGTGGAGGAAGTTCATGTAATACCCAAGATTGTTGTAGTTCCGTTTATTATAAAGATGGAAATAGTTGCTCAAAATCTTGTGGAGGAGGAACAAAAAACCGCTTAGCATATTCAAACTATAATGACCAAAGATGTAGCGCAAAAGATAAAGATAGTGGAGGAAGTGCATGTAATACCCAGGATTGTGATGGTATTCCTAATGGAACTTGTAAAATAAGGGGAACTAGGCAACGATTTGGTGGAGTTTGGACTTGTAGTGGTCCAGGTCGACATACTATCAGCACTTATTATCAAATTTATTGTAAAAGTAATGGAGTAATCAGTAAGAAAACAACGAGTCCTTCATGGGTTTGTGGTTATGCTCCTTACGGTACTGCTGATGGTTGGTACTTATATAGTGATTAGTAGTTTATAAGCGTTATTACAGGTCCTTTTATAAAATTTTGTTTTCCTTTTTAAAAAATATATTTTCTAATTAAAATAAAAAATATAAGGAGGTTATGACTCAATGAAAAATAAAATTGCCATTAAATTGATTGTATTTGGTATTATCTTTATTTTATGCGGAGGCACGTTGATAATTTATTCCAATTGGAAAAAACAGCCATCTGATAATAAACCACAAGAAGAAAAAAAACTTATTTTAGAAGGAGATAAATTCACAGATGATGAGTTAAAGTATTATGAAGATACACTCGAAAAATTGAGTAGTAATTTACAAGCATATCAATTTCAGTATGTATATCCTGTAGATGAAAATGCGGACTCTTTTCCTGTAGAAATGAAGGAGCAAATACTAGATGAAGCTAAAAAAACAAAATTGATATCGTTTATAAAGGAAACGATGCCAACACAAAAAGTTCCAAAAGAAGTAGGATGGTCTCCTTATACAAAGGCAATCAATATTTTTTCTGGTGAAACCAATCTGATGACTATTTATCCGTATGAAAACTCTTTTTGTTTCTTTATCTATAATGGAGATCAAGCAATAGGATTTATCTTTGATGAAAAACAAGACGTATATAACATAATCAAATAGGCGAGTCAATGGAAGAAAATTTCAAAAAAGTTTTAAATTTGTATAAAAAAATTATCTATCACCCATTTTATAGATGGGTGATATTTTGTGGATTATTTAAATGTTTTTTTAAGAACGCTTTTTTTCTATTTCGTGATAACAGTTGTTTATCGTTTTATGGGAAAACGAGAAGTTGGAGAACTCTCTATTGTTGACTTGATTGTATCTATATTAATTGCAGAGCTTGCTGCGATTTCAATAGAAAACTATAAAGCAAGTATTCTGTTTTCTTTAATACCAATTGCAGTGATTGTCATTATTCAAATGATTATTTCTAAAGTTTCTTTAAAAAGCACAACACTTCGTAATCTAGTGGATGGAAAACCATCACTCATTATTAATAAAGGACGTGTTAACTTTAAAGAAATGATAAAACAACGTTACAATTTAGAAGACTTGATGACACAGTTAAGAGCAAGAGAAGTGAGAAGCTTAGAAGAAGTAGATTATGCTATTTTAGAAACAAGTGGAAAACTTTCTGTTTTCTTAAAACAAAAAGGGAAAAGTGGTAGCTTTCCTCTTCCACTCATATTAGATGGACAAATGCAAGAAGACACCCTTAAATTTCTTCATAAAACAAAAAGCTGGCTTCTTGAAAATCTAGAAAGAGAGCACTTGGCTTTAGAAGATGTTTTTTATGCTTTCTATAAAGAGACAAAACTCTATATCATAAAAAATAAAGATTGTATTCATTGACCTTTTTCGACAAATATTTCATTTGTCTTTTTTTATAGTAGAGATGGTGATGAAAAGTGAACAAATTTGTTCGTTATTTTTCTCTTTTTTTGCTTCTTTCTTTTTTCTTGCTTGCTTCTAAAACCATTTTTAAAGAGAAAAAAGAAAAGACGCCACTAAAGAATGAAGAAATAATACAAGAAGAACAAGAAGAGAAAAGAGCCCTGTTTTTTTCCTATATTGAAATAAGTCACTATTTACAAAATAAAAGCGAAAGTGATGCGAAAAAAAATATTCAAAGTGTTATTAATACAATGAAAGAAAATGGATTTAATATGCTCCTTTTACAAGTAAGAAGTTTCTCAGATGCTATTTATCCATCGAATCTTTTTCCAAGTAGTAAGTCTATTGTTAATCAAGAAGGAGATACCCTTCCATTTGATTATTTAAAAACATTCCTTGATATTGCACATCACGATCAAATAGAAGTTCATGCTTGGATTAATCCATATCGAATTAGAAATAGTGTCGATACTCAAAATATTTCAAAGACGAATCCTGCAATAGAGGCTCTTCAAAAAGGTTATGCGAAGGAAATTAGTGGTAAAGGTATTTATTATAATCCCGCTCGTGAAGAGACAAAACAGCTTATTTTAAATGGTATTTCAGAACTTCTTGATAATTATCCTTTAGATGGAATTCATTTTGATGATTATTTTTATCCAGATTTAGAAATTGATAATCTAGAATATGAAGATGCGAAAAAAATGAATGAGAATCTAACGCATGATGATTTTCGTCTTTCGCAAGTCTCAGACCTAATCAAACGTGTCTATCATCTTGTCAAATCTAAAAATAAAGATTTAGTTTTTGGGATTTCTCCAGCAGGTAATAATGATAATAACTATACAAGTAATTTTGTTGATACAAAACGCTTTGCGAAAGAAAAGGGTTTTGTAGATTATTTAATGCCTCAGATTTATTTTGGATTTGAAAATGAAACGAGACCTTTTCTTACAACAGTAAAAGAATGGAATGATTTAATTGAGATTGAAGATGTGAAACTCATTCCAGCTCTTGCTTTTTATAAAATAGGAAAAGAAGATACTTACGCTTTATCTGGAAAAGATGAATGGTTAGATGGGGGAGATATTATCAAAAAAGAAGTGATTGCTTCTAGGCAGCTTTCTCGTTATGATGGGTTTTCTCTTTTTCGATATGACTCTTTATTTGGGGACAATCAAACAGCTCTTGTCAGTTTAGAACTTGAAAATTTAAAAGACGCTTTACAAGAAAAAAAATGAATGCGATAATAAATTTAAGGTGATGAGTTCGTGATGAAAGAAAAAGGATTTACGATGATAGAGCTGTTAGCAACAATTACAATTCTTGGATTGATTATGTTGATTGCTGTTCCAAATGTTTTATCCATCATTGACAAAAATAAAAAGCGTACTTATGTCGAAGATGCGAAGAAAATGCAAATGCTTGCAGAATATAAATTAAGAAGTACACCAACAATGGATCGACCAGCTAGTGGAAAATGTATTGTTATTCGATTAGCCAGTCTTGATTTAACAGAATTTCAAGAAAGCCCAGAGGGTGGACAGTATTCTCAAACAAAATCGTTTGTTATTATTGCCAATTCAGGAGGAGCTTATCAATACTATGTAACTTTAAGAGAAACCTTCTCATCTCATGTTGCAGGAATTCAATTTAAAAATATCAATGATCTAAATAAAGAAGGCGCTATTAAATGGGTAACGAGTGATAGTAGTTTTCCAGATTATTCGGAGCCACGAGTGGGAAGCTCTTATTCAGTCGGTGGAACGATTCAGGCTGTGTATTAATTCTTGACGAATAAGTGTTTTTTTAGTAAAATGAAATTAGAATATAAGGAGGAGTAAGAAATGAAACTATTAAAGAATAAGAAAGGATTTACATTGATCGAATTACTTGCCGTCATTATTATTTTAGGAGTCTTGATGGCACTAGCTATTCCTTCTATGACTCAACTAATTGATACTTCGAGAAAAAAGACTTACGTTACAACAGCCCAAAGCTATATTAGACAAGCTCGATATGATGCATTTTCAGATATTTATCCTCTTCCAGAAGTTGGGAAATACATTGTCATTCCTGTTTCTAAGATTGAGCTTGAAAGTGGACAGAAAAAAAGCCCTTTTGGGAGTGCTTATAAAGATGATCAAAGTTATGTTATCATTCTAAATGATGGTGTACCATCAGGATCTACCACAGGAACAGTAAAATACTTTTACTTTGTAGCAATGCTTGATGGTCTTGGAAACGGTGTTGCACTTAAGGAAGAGAATAGTATTGTTCCAGGAGATATTATCCGAAATAATTTAAATGCAAGTATTACAAAGGCAACAAAGACTGCACTTTCAATAACAAAACAACAATTTCAAACAGCTTGCAATAATGGTTGCTCTTTCACACAGAGTAGTTATCAACTTAGTTATAATGGATATAATTAAAAGTGATAATCAAATGTCACTTTTTTTCTTGGTGAGTTTTTGGTAAAATATGAGTGAAGTAGGTGATTTTAGTGTTACAAATAGGAAGTCATGTAAATTATGGAAGTCGTGAAGGACTTACGGGATGTGTTCGAGATACTATTTTGAATGGAGGCAATGCCTTTATGTTTTATACAGGTGCACCTCAAAATACCAAAAGAAGTCCCATTGATACCAAGTCTTTGCAAGAAGCGAAACAACAGATGGAAGAATCTCATATTCCCTCATCCAATGTTATAGTTCATGCTCCATATATTATCAATCTTGCGAATCGTTTAGATGAAGAAAAATGGTATTTTGCGATTCATTTTCTAGAAGAGGAGATAAAAAGAGTTCATCAGTTTGGTTTTTCTTATTTAGTTCTTCATCCAGGAAGTCATGTGAAACAAGGCGTTGATGTTGGTATTCAAAATATCATCGATGCTTTAAATATTGTTTTAAAAGATACCAAAGACTATCCTGTGATGATTTTGTTGGAAACAATGGCAGGAAAAGGAACTGAGATTGGAAAAACGATGGAAGAACTTAAAGGAATTTATGAAAGAATAGATGAGAAAGAGAGAATAGGTATTTGTCTTGATACTTGTCACTTGCATGATGCTGGTTATGATTTAACAGACTTTGATGCCTTTCTTGATCTGTTTACCTCTTTTTTACCCCTTTCTTTGATTCATTGTATTCATATTAATGATTCTAAAAATGAGCGTGGTAGTCATAAAGATCGGCATGAGAACTTCGGCTTCGGCAAGATTGGGTTTGATACACTTTTAAAAATTGTCTTTCATGAAAAATTAAAAGATGTCCCTAAAATTTTAGAAACTCCATACATCAACCATCTTTATGCACCTTATCAAAAAGAAATCGAAATGATAAAAAGCAAAACCTTTAACGCGCATCTATTCGATGAAGAAAAGAAAACTCTTTAAGTTTGAAAGTTTTCTTTTTTTTAAATATATTTTTTATTCTCTTCATATAATTGAATGACTTGATCAAAAGTTTCCTTTCTTAATGAAGAGCGTAAAACCTCAAAACAAGTTTTATCTTTTCTTAAAAGATCCCTCCAGTAAGTTTTTAAAAATTTTGTGATGGTAATTGCTTCATCTTCACGAAGAGAATAACCATTCTTGCTTGCATATTCCATAACTAAATCTTCATTTAATGTCGAAATATAAGATGCCACTAAATTCTCTAACATTTTTTCACCTCTTTCTAATAATTCTATGAAATAACTTTTGATTTATGTGATAAACTAATAAAGAAAGAAGGGTCATGATGAAGAAAAAAAAGAAAATAAATAAAAATTCTAAAAAAAGAAAAAGCATAACCAATTTAACCTATCAAAATCGTTTTATTACCTTAGGTATTTTTTTTGGGTTTCTCTTTCTTTTAATAGTTTGTCGTCTTTATGTTGTCATGATTCAAAAAAAAGAAGTCTACAGCAAAGATTTATCGATTCTTACAACAGATAAAGTTTTAGGAAGTAGTGCTCCACGGGGAAGAATTTTAGATCGAAATGGAAAAATCATTGTAGACAATAAAGCATTAAAGACTATCTATTATCAAAAAGAGAAAAATATCACTCCTTTAGAAGAAGTCCATCTTGCGTTAGAAGTCGCTCCACATCTTGATTTAGCATATTCTAAATTACAAGATCGAAATTTAAGGGAGTTTTATCTTGCGAAATACCCAGAAAAAGCTGAAAAACTAATTAAAGATGAAGAATGGGATTTACTTGAAATGCGTAAATTAACCAATCAAGAAATTGAAAAAATGAAACTAGATCGAATTAGTGAAGATGAGCTCGCTCGGCTTAGTGAAGAGGATAAAAAAGCAGCGTATCTTTATTATTTAATGAATCAAGGTTATTCATATGATGAAAAGCTTATTAAAACAGAAGATGTTCGTGAAGAAGAGTATGCATATATTGCTGAGCACAACAAAGAATTAAGAGGTTTTAATACAAAACTTGACTGGGAAAGAATCTATCCTTATGGAGATGTTTTTAAAAGTATTTTAGGAACTGTTTCCACATCTAGTCAGGGAATTCCTTATGAAGAAAAAGAAGAGTATTTAAAACAAGGTTATGCGCTTAACGATCGAGTAGGTCTTAGTTATCTTGAAAAACAATATGAAAAATATTTAACGGGGAAAAAGGAAGTTTATGAAGTTCAAAGTAGACATGAGTTATCTTTAGTTGAAGAAGGAAGCCGTGGCAATGATATTGTTTTAACAATTGATATTGAACTTCAAAAAAATCTGGAACAAATTTTAAGTGAAGAAGTGGTATCTGCTAAAAGCGAAGTCGATACAGAATACTACAATCGAAGTTATGCATTGATTCAAGATCCTAATAACGGAGAAATTTTGGCAATGGCGGGAAAGCAAGTGATTCCAACAAATGGGGGATATGAAGTGCATGATGTTACAACGGGAATTTTAACTTCACCGATGACCGTTGGTTCTGTTGTCAAAGGAGCAAGTATGCTCACCGGCTATCAGTCTGGAGCCATTCAAATTGGGGAGTACATGGTGGATGAGTGTATTAAAATTGCAGGAACTAAAGAAAAGTGCTCTTGGAAAACTTTAGGAAGAATAAATGACTTGGATGCGCTTGCCTTATCGAGCAATGTCTACCAGTTTAAAACAGCCATTAAAGTTGCTGGTTCAGCTTATCAGTATAACGCGCCCTTTGTTTTTCAAAACGATGCCTTTGGTATTTATCATAAAATGTTTTACTCATTTGGACTGGGTGTAAAAACAGGGATTGACTTACCGGTTGAATCATTAGGAACCGTTGGAAAAAGTGAGCAACCAGGACTTTTACTAGATTATGTCATGGGACAGTATGATACTTATACACCCATTCAACTTTCTCAATATATTAGTACACTTGCAAATGGAGGAACTCGATATGCACCACACTTGTTAAAAGAAGTTCATCAATCTAGTGAGACAGAACAGTTAGGGGATATTCTTTTAAAATACGAACCAAAAGTTTTGAATAAAGTGGAAGCAGATCCCATTTATTTTCAAAGAGTGAAAGAAGGCTTACATGCTGTTATGCACTATAGTTATGGCCTTGGAAGAAATTATATTGATGAAAAGTATGATGCTTCAGGAAAAACAGGAACAAGCCAAAGCTTTAAGGATACAGACTCAGATGGAAACATTGATAAAGCAACAGTCTCAACGGCATTCATTGGTTTTGCGCCATCGAATCAACCCAAAGTCACCTTTACAGTTACCTCTCCTGATTCCTCTCATGAAGATGGTCCAAGTGGAGGATATGGCTCATCTGTTACGAAAAGAATTACCAAGAGAATCAGTGATTTATATTTTTCACTTTATCCATAAAATGTCATATTGTTCTTTCACTTTCATATGCTAGAATAGGTGAGTTTCATGAAAAAGAAAGTGATAGAAGCAAGTTGTGTTCTTCTTTTAATGTTTTTTAGTTTCTTTTATACAAATGAAGCTGTTAAACTTGTTCGAAAAACAGATCCCATCATGAAAAAGATCGAAAAAGCAAGTCAAGAAAGGGAAGAGAAAGCAACGAATGCTATTATTGAAGAAAATCAACTCACTCCTGGATATAATGGAAAAAAGGTGAATATTGAACAGAGCTTTCAAAAGATGAAACAATATGGAGAATATAATGAAGATCTTCTAGTGTTTGAAGAGATAAAGCCATCCGTTTCAATGGATGAATATTATGATAAATATATATCTAGTGGAAATACTTTAAAAGAGAAGATTGCCCTTGTCTTTGAAGTCAATGAAAATGATAAGGTAGAAGAAATTGTGACGGCTCTTAATAAAAGCAATGCACGAGGCACTTTTTTTGTCGATGGAAAATGGCTTGAAGCCAATATCAATGAAGTTAAGAAACTTTTAGAAGAAGATCATGAAGTGGAAGTTTTAAGTTATGAAAAAGCTTATCAGCCCATTTTATTTCAAAATGCTCTGGATGTTTTAAATTCAGTTTCTAATAAAAGATCAGAGTACTGTTATGCAAGATATGACAATAAAGAAGTCATTGACTTATGTGAAAGTAAAAAAATGCATACTATTATTCCAACGATTCATGTATCAACACACCCCTTTGCATCCTTAAAAAGCAAAGTTGAAAAAGGATCCATCATTGGATTTGAAATCAATAAAGAAGTGAAAGAACAAATGGGTGTCATTACCAATTATTTGCGAAGTAAAGGTTATGTTTTATCGCGTCTTGATTCACTTCTTAATGAAGCAAGAGATGAAAAATAAGTTCTTGACAAAAGAATAAAATTTTCATATGATAAACTTGTTTAGATAAATGCGATGACATTGAATATGATTGGTAAATCAGGTTTTAAAGAGACTACATGGTGGTGGAAAATGTAGAAACACTCTTACCAGTTACTCTCAATAGATGCAGGACTATTCAAAGTAGTTCCGGGAGGATTCTCGTTAAATAAAAATAAGCGAAACCAAGGATGGTACCGTGTATTTGCACTCCTATAAAAGGGAGTTTTTTTGATGAAAGAAGGAGGAGTTTTTATGATAAATATTAAGGAAGATCCCGTTTTAAATCCATTAAACCACAGTTGTGCGCATCTTTTAGCACAAGCTGTTAAACACATCTATCCCAATGCTAAATTTTGGGTAGGACCTGTTATTGATAGTGGGTTTTACTATGATATGGATTTAGGGGATGAAGTCATTAAGGAAGAGGACTTAGAAAAAATTGAAAAAGAAATGAAGCGTCTTTCCAAAGATGGAAAAAGAATCGTTCGCAAAGTTTTAACAAGGGATGAGGCACTTTCTCTTTTTGAAAATGATCCTTATAAAATTGACTTAATTGAAAACATGAAAGAGGATGAAGAAATTACTTGCTATACTCAAGGTGATTTTACAGATTTATGTAGGGGACCTCATGTTGAATCTGTAAAAGAACTTAAGTATTTTCATCTTTTAAAAGTAAGTGGAGCTTATTATAAGGGAGATTCACACAATAAGATGCTTCAACGTGTTTATGGGATTTGCTTTCAAAAAGAAGAGGACTTAAATGATTATTTGAATTTCTTGGAAGAAGCAAAAAAGCGCGATCATAAGAAGTTAGGAAAAGAGCTTGATCTTTTCATGATGAGTGAATATGGTCCTGGGTTTCCATTCTTCTTACCCAAGGGAATGATTTTACGAAATATCCTTGAAAACTTTTGGTATCAAGAACATACAAAAGAAGGCTATCAATTTATTAAAACACCGATTATGCTTTCAAGAAAGCTTTGGGAAACATCCGGCCATTGGGATAATTATCGAGAAAACATGTATACTTCAGAAATTGATGAGAAAACATTTGCAATTAAACCAATGAATTGTCCTGGAGGAATGCTTGTTTATAAGAATAGTCTTCACTCTTACAAAGATTTACCTCTTCGTATTGGTGAGTTAGGACAAGTTCATCGTCATGAAGCCAGTGGAGCTTTAAATGGTCTTTTTCGAGTTCGTACGTTTACTCAAGATGATGCCCATCTTTTTATGAGAGAGGATCAAATTGAAGAAGAAGTTGTTCGCTTAATTGCGTTTATTGATCGAATTTATCGTCTTTTTGGGCTCTCCTATGAAATTGAACTCTCAACAAGACCTAAAGATAAATTTATTGGAACGATTGAGTCTTGGAATAGGGCGGAGGAAATTTTAAAGAAGGCTTGTCATGCTTCAGGACATGATTGTCGAATTAATGAGGGTGATGGAGCTTTTTATGGACCAAAACTAGATTTCCATATTCAAGATTCTTTAGGAAGAGTTTGGCAGTGTGGAACCATTCAGTTGGATAATAATTTACCAGAACGTTTTGACTTGACTTATATAGATAAAGATGGAGAAAAAAAGCGCCCAATTATGTTACACCGTGTTATTTTTGGTTCTATTGAAAGATTTATAGGTATTTTAATTGAACACTTTGGGGGTGCTTTTCCAGTTTGGCTTTCACCCGTTCAAGTAAGAGTTGTTCCAGTCTCTAGTGAACATCATCTTGAATATGCCCAAAAAGTTTATGAGATCATTCAAAAATCTGGAATCAGAGTTGAGATAGATGATCGAAATGAGAAGCTTGGATACAGATTGAGAGAATCTCAAGAGAAGAAGATTCCTTATACGCTTGTTTTAGGAAGCAGCGAAGAAGAAAGAGAAACAGTGAATATAAGATTTTTAAAAAGTGAAAAGACGAAAGAGGTCTCTCTTGAAGAATTCATTTCTTTTGTAAAAAAGAAAGACGAAGAAAAGTCTCTTGACTACGAATAAAAAATACAGCTTTATTTCTGTATTTTTTTTGTCTTTTGAATATCTTCTTTGATTATCTTTTCTTTAATTTCTTCTTTACCAAACTGTAAGCAGATACCTGTTAAAACTCGAACTTCTTCAAGACTCATTTGGCATTGCTCGGCAACTTCTTTTGTTGAGTAAACTTTCTGTTCACAATAACCTAGTCTAAGAGCTAATGCAAGCTGTTGTTTTGGAGTACAATATTTTACAAAAGATCCAAAACAAGAAGAGGAAAGAGCAGACAAGGATGCTTCTCTATCTTTGATTTGTTCTTGTTGAATACTTTGATAATTCCAATAAATATAGTAGTCTTGTTCGAGTTGAGTATGCTTTAAGAAAAAATTGGTTTCTGATTTTTGATCCAGTAATCTTTCGATGAAAAACAAATCATTCATTTTCAAATTTTCAATCGAAATACCTTGTCTTTTAGCACGGGTCTCATCTGATAAAAATTTCCCATTTTCTGGCTCAAATTTTTGTCTGAAATCAGCGATATCTTCTTTAGAAAATGGCTCATCGAAGTCTTTTCTTAAGTCATAATACACTTTTTTTAATGGAGGATATTTTCTCTTTAGATAAAGGATTGCTCGCTTTTGTGATTGAACATAGACTTCATCAAAATGTAAAACGTCGGTCGATAAAATTTCAGCAATTTCTTGATTGGTTCGCTCTCTTCGAATCCCATTTTCATCTATATAACTTAAAGATGTAATAATTTGTCTTTGCTGCTTTGAAAAATCTTTGGCTGTCAGTGTATCTATATAAGCATCGAATAAAAGATTAAAATGAGGAATTTCATCTTGCAAAAGTTTCCTTTCATTTTCACTGATGAGATATCGAAGCGTGTTTAGGATGTTATAAATCGTAATTGGTGGAATCTTTAGCTCTTTTGCAACTTCTGTTTGTGTTTTGAAAAATCCATGTTCATCTTGTTGAAGTTGCGCTTTTAAGTATGTTATTTCTCTCTCAGTTAATGTCTGTGGTATTATTTCTTTTTTCTTCTTGGAAAGTTGCATTAAATCTTTTCTGTCGTAAATGGGATGTGTTTTTAAAAATTGTTGTTTTTGGTCTGGATATTTTTTCCATAGCTTAAAAATTTTTTTGATATTTTCAGTAATGAAAAAAGAATCATAGTGAAAATCATCATGAGAAATCATTGCAGCAACTTCTTGATAATTTCTCTTTCTTTTGATGCCATTTTCATCAAGATAATATATGCTTTCTAGAATTTGAAGTTGTTTCTTTGAAAGACGATCTTCATCCAAGCTATCTAAATAGTCAAGACACTTTTGTTGAAGATGCGGATATTTTTTAAAAAATTCTGCTTGAAATTTTTCGTCTTGTAAAACTTGCACATTTTTTCTTAGTAAGTAATAAACATTTTTTCTAGAGGTTTGAGTGATTTGTGCAAGATCTTTAGCAGAAGGATAAAATCCATGTTCATCTTGTTGAATTTGCTTTTCAAATAAGTAATTTAACTTAGGAGTTTGTTCACTAAAATAGTGATGTCTTATATTTTTTAAAGATAAATGTGGATGTTTTGCTAAATAGTCATGCATACCATTATTATCATTATAAAAATAGTTGAGAGTCTTCTTTAATTCATTTTGAACAAAATACGCATCGAAGACGAGTCCATTTTGAGAAATGAGTTGTGCAATCTCTTCAAAAGTACGATAAGCTAGAGTTCCATCTTCCCTTAAGTAAGTACTTCCTTCTAATATTGCGATTCTAATCGGATGAAAACCATCACCACTTTCGAGAAAATATTGCCACAGAGCATCAAAATTTTCAATTTCTTGGTTGATTTTCTCATGGTATGTTGGATTTTCATAAAGTGATTGTGTATAGCGAATATAATGGATGATGGATGCAGCATTTTGTCCAATTTGTTTACTTACGTCGATTTTGGCAGGCAAATAACCATGTTCATCCTGTCTTAATTGGCATTTTAAAAAGGGAAGGACAGTTTTAAAGCGGTTACTTAAGATTTTTTCTTGTCTTTTTTCATCCTTTCCTAAAGTAATTGTATCCATTTTATTACGAATCGCATCGACTTGTTGTTTTATCTTTATGTTCTCATAACTTCGTTGAATAATAGAGTGAACTTGTTTTTTAATATAAACTTCATCAAAGTGAAGTCCTTCTTGAGTAATCATTTTGATGACTTCTTTTTCGCTTCGGGTTCTTACTTTCCCATATTCATCTTGATAAAAGTAATATTGAATAATGAGTGCTTGGCGATGGGATAAGGTATCTGTTTTAAGATTATCCAAATAGTCTTCTAGTAAAAAATCAAAGTTTTCAATTTCTTTTCGAATCCTTTCTTTAAATGTTTCATCTGTATCTAGTAGTTGTTTCCCACGCTCAAAATATTGTCGTGCCATATAAAGTGTTTTTCCCATTTCTTGGGCAATATCTTTTCGAGATGGATAAAATCCATGTTCATCTTGGGTAAGTTGTTTTTTAAAGTAGAGAATAATATCTTCAAGCTTATCTTTTTTTGATCTTTTTGTTTTTGGCTGTCTTTGTTCTTGTTCTTTTTTCTCTTTTATAATAGGTGTAGCTATTTTTTCAACAGGAGGCGTTTTTTGACTTCTCATGTGTTTTTGAGTGGGTGAGAGTTCTTTTCTTTTTTTTAAGTAATAATCGCTACATTGAGGTGCTTCTTCAAAAAAGTTTTTTCTAGTGTCCTGATATTTTTCTAATTTTTGCATTCCTTTTTGAATACAATCTGTAACGTATTCTATGGAGTATCCTAATTTTTGAGCAATAGATGCAGGATAAGTTTCCCTATCCGTTAAATAAAGCTTTAATATTTTCTCTTCATCGCTACTTAGTTGATTTTTCTTCTCATAAACTAAAACAGAATTATGACTGGCTATTTTCTTCGCATTGGTTAAAGATGCGTATTTTGGGAAAACAGAAAGAAGAATTTCAGGTGTTTTCTTCCGCACATTTATTAAAAGCTCGTCGAACATCGTCAAATTGCTATTTCCTAAAACATCTCGTATTTGCATTAAATTTAAGTATTCTGACTCATGATAAGGAACCAACTTCATTTGAAGATATTGAAAGAAAGCAGTGGGAAGCTCTTTTATTTCTTTTTCCTCTAAATATTCTTTTGATTTTTTAACAAGAGCACTTTTGACTTTCCTTGCGAGATAGAAAGAAAAAAGCATTGGGGTATCTTCTTGATATGTATCAACCGCTTCTAAAAATGCTTCTTTTGCAATGGCATCTATTCCCTTTATAAATGAATATGAAAAAATATAAGGTCTTAGTGCTTCTGTTAGTTTCTCATAATATACTTCTTTTTCTTGATGATTTGCATTTTTAATTTTTTCAATAAATTGAATATCTCTTTTCAATTCGTATCCCTCCCCATTAAGGCAATATTATAAGTAAGTTTCTCTTTTAAATCAAGAGAGCAAAATGATTTAAGTTTTCATTTGATCTAGAACGTGTTATACTTCTTATGAAGAGGTGACTTAATAATGAATTCTATTAAATTGGAAAGATACAATAAAGAATTTGTACGCGTTATAAGCGAGATTATTCAAGAGGAAATTAAAGATGATGCCATTCGCTTTGTCACAATTACAGATGTAGATATTACAAACGATTTAAGTTATGCGAAAGTCTATTTTACAGTTCTTGATAAAGAAAGTATTCAGCCTACAGAAATGGCTCTTAATAAGGCAGCATCTTTTATAAGAAAAAAGGTCAGTGAAATCGTCAAGATAAGACATACTCCAGAGTTAACTTTTGTTTACGATACATCAATTGAATATGGAGAACGTATCGAAGAAGTGATTGGGAAGCTTCATGAAAATGAGGCACAAGAAAACGAAAGAGAAAATTAGTTCTTTCGTTTTTTTTGATAAATTCTATTCTCAAGAGAATTATAATCAATTTTACAAGTATTATAAATTCCAAGCATCACTTGTAACTCTTTTTTAGATGACTCTTCAAACATTCGAGCAAGTTTTTCTTCATCTCTTGCTTCAATACAGTCACAATATTCTTTTTTCTTCTCTTTTGTAATAATAATTGGTGGAATTCCTTGATGTGCTAAGTGATAAGAAGTAAGAAGTCTTGCACAACGTCCATTTCCATCACCAAATGGATGAATCATCAAAAATTGAATATGAAATTTAGCTTCTCTTAAATAAGGATCCTCTAAATAAGACCAGATGTTATAATAGTTGTCAAAAAGAACATAAAGTTCCATTGGAATATTTCGAGCTTCTGATCTTAACTGATTGCTTCCCTCAACAATAATAGCGCGTGATCGAAAGCGATCATAGGCTCCACCTGTCATTTTAGAATTAATTTCAGGAAGAGAATAAGGCGTTAATTTTTTATCTTCCAAATGAAATAAATAATCAAACGCATCCATATAATTTGAAATGGCAAGAGAAAGGTTTACATCATCCATGTCTTGTGAGTCTTCTGCTTCCATTAAAGAAGAAGAACAAGCGCTTCTTGCTGCAAAAGAGCGCATATATTTTTGATAAAATTCGTTTTCTTGATCTTGAAGTTCAATAAAAAGCATTATTAAATCACCTCTTAATTTATTAGTTGTGCATATCCTAGCAAAAAAACATAATTCTGTCAATGAATTTATTTGACAAATTGAAAGTTCGTTCGTACAATAAAGACGGTGATTGAATGAATCAAATAATCGTTATTAATAAGGAAAAAGGAATGACTTCAAGAGATGTTGTAAATATAGCTTCGAAAAAGTTAGGAATAAAAAAAATCGGGCACACCGGAACACTTGATCCGAATGCAGAAGGGGTTTTGGTTTTATTAACAGGAAAATATACGAAGCTAAATGATCGGTTGATGGCAACAGAGAAAGAATATATCGCAACTGTTCGAATGGGGTTAAAGACAACAACACTTGATATGGATGGAGAAGTCATAGAGCAAGATGGAAAAGTCGCCACAAAGAAAGAGTTAGAACAACTCTTTCAAGAGTTCCCCAAGAAATATTTGCAGGAAGTGCCTCTTTATTCTTCCGTTAAAGTGAATGGAAAAAAGCTCTATCAGTATGCACGACTCAATCAAGAAGTATCGCTTCCTAAAAAAGAAGTGCAGATTAAAAAGATAGAATTACTCGATGTTCAAAACGAGACGTTTACCTTTAAGACAACTGTCTCAAAAGGCACTTATATTCGAAGCTTAATAAGGGACTTTGGAGAAGAGTTAAATCTTTTGTTTACAATGCAAGATTTGCAGAGGACAAGACAGGGGATTTTTACATTAGAGGATGCGATTCGCTTAAAAGACTTAGATGCATCTTATTCCTCTCCATTATTAGAAAACGTTTTAAACATTCCCATAGAAATTGTCGATCAAGAAAAAGAAAGACGCATCTTAAATGGGCAAAAATTTTCAAATGAAAAAGGCTATAGCGAAGTTCTTTTTCTCTCACAGTCCAAAACCCCACTTGCTATTTATCAAGATAAAAATGGATGCTTATGTGTAGATGTTATGTTAGGTGAATGAAATGAAGTTAATTGTCAATGTCAATGAATTAAATTTAGAGGCTTATTTAGAAAGTGGGGCGGATGGTTTTTTCTTGCCATTAAAAGACTATGCAACAGACTATTTTGTCACTTTTACGAAAAAAGAAATCCTTGAAACAAGAAAAAAGTATCCGGATACACTTCTTTATGTTGTCATGAATGAAATGATTTTTAATCATGATATAGAAGATGTGACACAGATTTTAAAAGAACTGGATTCATGTCAATTCGATGGGGTTGTTTTTTATGACTTTGCTCTTTATGAAATTCAAAAGAAAAGTCACTTAAGTATTCCCCTTATTTATCATGGAACGCATCTTCTTACCAATAAAGAAGTTCCAGATTTTCTTTTTAAAAAGGGTGTCTCTTCTTGTGTTTTATCGCATGAAATTACGCTGGATGAGATTAAGGAAATTGTAAAAAGCCCGATGCCTTTTTTCATCACTTTAGTGGGACTCTTACCCGCAGGTGTTTCAAGAAGAAAACTCTTAAGCTATTTTTATCAGAGAAAAAACCAAGAAAAACAAGAGAAAACTTTTCTAAAAGAGTCCTCCACTCAAATTCCTTTAATTGCTCATGAGACAGAGAAAAGTACAAGTTTTCTTTATGGAAAAAGATTAAATCTTGCTGCTTATTTTCCCTTACTATCCAAGATAGTTGCCTATGGAATTTTAAGACAAGATGATTTAGAAAAAGAAGAGTTTTTACAAGTATTATCTCTTTATAAAAATGAAAAAGATCCTCAAAAGCAAAGTGAAAAAACAGCCGAACTTATCGGAAGAAATACGGGATTTTTGATGAGAAAAACTATTTTTAAAGTGAAAAAATAAAGGAGGTGGATGAATGAGAGTTGAATTATTAGCGCCTTGTGGAGATTTAGAACGGTTAAAAGTCAACTTACTTTATGGAGCCGATGCTGTTTATGTGGGTGTTAAAGACTTAAGTCTTCGTGCCAATGCTGTCAATTTTACTTACGGTGAGTTAGAAGAAGGCTGTCGCTTTGCACATCAACTTCATAAAAAAGTATATTTAACAGCAAACATCGTCTTTCATCAAGAAGAAAGACAAAAGATGGAAGAAGTCATTCAAAAAAGTGTTCAAGCTGGAGTCGATGCTTTTATAGTAAGTGATCTCTACTTAATTCATTATCTTCGAAAAAATTATCCTTCCAAAGAGATTCATGTTAGTACTCAAACTTCTATTACGAATTATCTTGCTGCTCAATTTTATCAAGAAATAGGAGCAAAAAGAGTTGTCTTAGCACGAGAATTATCTCTTTCTGAAATAAAAGAAATAATAACGAAAACGAATCTTGAAGTTGAAGTGTTTATTCACGGAGCTATGTGCACTTGTTATAGTGGACGTTGTGCGCTCTCATCTTATGTGACAAATCGTGATCCCAATCGTGGAGGATGTAGTCAGGTTTGTAGATTTACATTTGATACTTTAGAAGATGATGAAAAATTTACGATGGCAACAAAAGACTTAAATCTGGTAAGACATCTAAAAGAGCTCATTGAAATTGGTGTTTCGAGTTTTAAAATCGAGGGAAGAATGCGATCTATTTACTATCTTGCAACGGTTGTTGGAACATATCGACGTGTGATAGATGCGATTTATCAAAACACTTTAACAGAGTCCTTATTAAGTGAATGTGAGCAAATTTTATCTCGGGTTTCTAATCGAGAATCATCCACCCAATATCTTTTAAAAGAAGCAAATGAGTTGGATCAGTACTATACAGGAAGAGAAGAAGCTTCCAATCAAGACTATCTAGGACAAGTCATTGGATATGATAAAGAAAGAAAAAGACTCATCATCAAAGAAAGAAATTATTTTAAGGTTTTAGATGAAGTTGAACTTTTTACCCCAGAGTTAGAAACATATTCTTTCCAAATCAAAGAAATTTATCAAGAAGATGGAAAAGAGATTACGATTGCTAGACATCCAGATGAAGTTTTGATGATTCCATTTGATAAAGAAGTTCCCAATTATTCTATGATAAGAATGAAAAAGAAAAGTAAGGAGGTATTATGAATCCACTAGAACAAGCCAAAGAAAATTTTTTAAAGAAGGAAAAAGACTTATTCCCATTTGCTTGCAAAAGTAAAGATGTTAGTTGCTAGAGCATTTTAGTAAAGTTATTAATAAAACAGGTACTAAACAAATTAGTAATCGAGAATTAAAATCTAAAATAAGTGGAGTATATTTTAATCCTAAATGGAATGAAGAATATAGTTCTACTTATGTTGGATTAGAAATAACAGATTTGTTTTCTTATCCAATTATAAGTTTGTAAAAAGAAATACAAAAGATAAAGTATTCTTAATATTTGAAGATAAAATTGTTGGATATCCCGATTATAAAAACAAAGGAATAAAAACATTCCCTTAAAACAAAAAAATAAGAACTGGATAAACCAGTTCTTACCGTCCGCGATACCACGAACCCCAAGCAAACCTAATTGCTTTTGACATAACTAATATAACAAAATATTATATATTTGTCAATTATTATGTCGTTAAAAAGCTAATTTAAATGACGAGTATTATCCGATAGAAGAAATATTAGGTGGTACTGCAAAAGAA
>CANQHD010000018.1 GCA_947623625.1 uncultured Bacilli bacterium | reverse complement strand
ATGTGGTAAAAATTCATGAAGTGGTGGATCTAAGAAACGAATAGTAACTTCGCATCCATCCATTGCTTTAAATAATCCTTTAAAGTCCTCTTTTTGATAAGGCATGACTTCACTAAGAGCTTGTTCTCTTTGCTCAGAGCTTTCTGCGGTAATCATCTTTCTAAAAGAGAAAATACGCTGTTCTTCAAAGAACATATGCTCCGTACGACATAGTCCAATTCCCTCAGCACCAAATTCTCTTGCTTGATTGGCGTCCACTGGTGTATCTGCATTACAGCGAACACCTAATGTTCTCATCTCATCTGCCCATGTCATAAAAGTTTCAAAGTCACCACTAATAGAAGGTGCCGTTGTCTTAATTTGCTCTTTATAAACATATCCTGTAGAGCCATCCAAACTCATATAGTCTCCCTCATGGAAAACTTGTCCATCTTGTGTTTTTAAAGTTTTCTCTTCTTCATCAATGATGAGCTCTCCACACCCAGAAACACAACAAGTACCCATACCACGAGCCACAACAGCAGCATGAGAAGTCATCCCTCCACGAAGCGTTAAAATACCATGTGCTAAATGCATTCCTTCAATATCCTCTGGACTCGTTTCCATGCGAACCAAAAGCAAATCCTTTTCTCCATCCTCATAAGCTTTCACAAGACTTTCTTTGCTAAAGTAAATTTTTCCAGTAGCAGCACCAGGAGATGCAGCAAGTCCTTTAGCAATGACAGTTCCTTTTTTCAATGCATCTTGATCAAACATTGGATGAAGCAATTGATCCAGTGACTTTGGCTCAACCATTAAAAGAGCCTCTTCTTTAGTAATTGTTTTCTCAGAAACCAAGTCTACTGCAATCTTTAAAGCAGCTTGAGCGGTTCTTTTGCCATTTCTTGTCTGAAGCATAAAAAGTTTTCCATCTTCAATAGTAAATTCCATATCTTGCATATCTTTATAATGGTTTTCAAGTAAGTTACAAATTCTTACGAATTCTTGATAGCATTCTGGTAAAATTTCTTTCAAAGTTTCAATAGATTGTGGGGTTCGAATACCCGCTACAACATCCTCTCCTTGGGCATTCATTAAAAATTCACCAAAAAGCTTCTTCTCTCCTGTTGCCGGATTTCTTGTAAAAGCAACACCCGTTCCTGATTGATTGTTTTTGTTTCCATAAACCATTTCTTGTACATTGACAGCAGTTCCCCATGAAGATGGAATGTCATTGAGTCTTCTATATGTAATTGCCCGTTCATTATTCCAACTTCTAAAAACAGCCTTCACAGCTTCTAAAAGTTGTTCTTTAGGATCTTGGGGAAAAGGACACCCTGCATGCTTTTGATATTCTTCCTTATAAATAGAGACAACTTCTATTAAATCTTCTTCAGTAAGTTCTGTATCTAGTTGAATATTTTTTTCTTCTTTAATTTTGTCAAACTTGTGCTCAAAACTGGATTTTGGAAAGCCCATAACAACATCTGCAAACATTTGAATAAATCTACGGTAGCTATCATAAACAAAACGTCCATTCTGAGTTACTTCTTTAAATCCTTCTGCTACAGCATCATTCATTCCCAGATTTAAAATGGTATCCATCATCCCTGGCATAGATGCTCTTGCTCCACTTCGAACAGAGACCAACAGTGGATTTTTAGGATCACCAAACACCTTTCCTGTTCTTTCTTCTAAGGCTTTCAACTGTTCTAAAATTTCATCTGTTACATCTTCACTTAGTTTTTCATGATCATCATAATACTTTAAACACGCTTCTGTTGTCACTGTAAACCCTTGTGGAACAGGTAGACCAATATTGGTCATTTCAGCAAGATTTGCTCCTTTTCCACCTAATAAATTTCGCATCTCTTTAGTGCCTTCATGAAAGGCATATACATATTTCATTTTATCCTCCTTTAACTACCTATAACAATAGTATACACGATGAAGAAATAAAATGAAAAGAAAAAATGACTTTAGTAGTTTAACTTAAAGTCGTTTAGTGAGTTTCTTTTTTTCTTCATAATTTTCTCTTGCATAAAAGAATTGTCCAAAAGCATCTAAAAGTGGTCCTGTTTTTCTAAGTTTCCCATCCTGCAAGACAACAATAGGTTCTGTTAATACCATATATGTATTAAAAAGATCTTGCTGCATTCCAATTTTGATATGGTTGGGATTACAATAAGCTAAAACAGGTGTCATTGTCTTTTTAAAAATCGTCACTTCATCTTCATTTAATAATTGATTGGCATACAAGTCAACAAATCCATCTTCTGTTTCATAAATCAAGCTAGCACAACAGTGGCAATACCTTAAATAACTGGTCTCTAGTGCTTTTATAGAAGCATATTTTTTCTCCTTTTCTTGCCACCATTTCTTTTTAAAATCAAAAGTGGCACGATTTGTTGTCTCATACTTGCTTTCCCGTCGTTTTTTATATTTTAAAAACTGCTTCCGACTCTCTTCTTTTTCTATTGAAGCTTCCTTAAGAGCAGCTTCTTGCATTTTGAGTGTTATCATCTCTTGTTCTAAGCGAATTGCAATATATGGTTTTTTATATTCAATAATCGCACAATACACACGATCAAAGTCAATTTGCTCTAATTGAGAGGCACTCAAATATGGAAGATAACCTTCTATTTTTCTTGTAACAGTTATCATTTCCATTGAATCATTCTCTTCACTATCTATGATTTGTTCTAAAGGAGAAGATGCTCTAGAATAATGATTTTCTTCCCAATTTATGTAATAATCTATTAAAAAAGCACCTGGAACATATTCTTTTAATTCTTTGTGATAATAAGAAAAACGACTATCATCTACTCGAGCGATTTTTTTATACGGAAATGTTTGAAAAGATTCTCTAAATTTTAATGGTTGATTGTCTAAAAGCGGTAGAATTTGAAAAAGAGAATCTTCAAATACATAATCTCCATCTTGTAAATACTCATTGTATAATAAATCAACATAAGAATGAGAATCCATTTGATATAAAATAGTTGCTTCCACGTGAAAATTTAAAAACAAATCTTCTCTTTTTTTCGCAAAAATAGATTGTAGTTCTTTCTTCCAAGAAGGAAAAGCTTTTACATATTCTTGTTCTTTACTCTCTAAAGACTCCATCGCTTCTTGAAATTCAATCATAGATTCTGGGCTTTGCTCACTCATTCGATCCACAACTGCTAAAAAAATCGCATCTTGTGGTAATTTTTTTAACTCTTCCAATGTAAATACTGCCATAGTTTACTCCTTTGTCAACGAATTTAATGTAGCAAAATTTTAAGATAAAATCAACTATAACTGATTGACAACTTGTTTTAATCTTCGAATCACTTTCTTTTCAATTCTTGAAATATAGCTTTGACTAATTCCTAAGAGTTCTGCGACTTCTTTTTGAGTCATTTCATCTTTTCCTAATAGTCCATATCGCAATATGATAATATCTCGATCTCTTGGGGGTAAGTGCATAACCTCATCAAGCATCATTTTTTTCTCTGTCTCATCTTCCAGTCCTTTCGTTACAATATCAGCGTCTGTTCCTAAAATATCTTCTAAATGAAGTTCATTTCCATCAGAGTCAAACGATAGAGATGCATCTATTGAAACTTCTTGTTTTGTTTTCTTATTCTTTCTTAAAAACATTAAAATTTCATTATCAATACACCGAGAAGCATACGTTGCTAACTTTATATTTTTACCTCTTCGAAATGTATTAATTCCTTTAATTAAACCAATGGTTCCAATACTAACTAAATCTTCTAAATCCACTTTTGTATTCTCATACTTTTTAGCAAGAAAAACAACCAAACGTAAATTGTGCTCAATCAAAACATCTTTTGCATGTAAGTCTCCGTCTTCCAATAACTCTAGATAAAACTCCTCCTTATCCTTAGAAAGTGGTTCTGGTAATACATCTGTTGAACCTACATAAAAAAAGCCCAAAACATCTTCAACAAGCCATCCAATAAAAAACAATAAACCAATCATTCTAATTCCTCCCTCATTTCATTTGGTAAAATACAACTTCTTCCATCCAGTGCAATTTTCTCTTCTAAAAAACCAATTAAGTAATGTTGAATTGCTTTTCCATCAACGAGTAATAAATCAGGATTTAAGCAACGAACAATTCCTTTTCCTTTCGCAGTTTCAAAAGGAACTAATATAGCTTCTTCTATCTTTGGCATAAAGTTCTTATCATGAAACAAGATAACACTTCTTTTTTTATAAGGATCTCTTAAGTGATTCCCTGTATCTAAATATCCTTCTATTTTATATTTTCTTCCTCTTACTTCAAATTGAAGAGTATGGACAAGTTCAAGATGCTTCTTTTCTTGCTTGATTATTTTTAAGTATTTAAAAAAGAAGAAGGGACCTATTATTAAAATGATAAATAAGTGAATTGATGGTCCTTGATGAAGAAAGAGAAGTCCTTTTTTTTCATAGTTAAAAGTATCACTCAAGCTATAGAGCATTCCTCCTAATAAAAATGAGGAAAAATAAAGAATAGCAAGATGTTTAAAAAAAGAAGTTTTGTTTTGATATGAAAAGGTCACTAAAATCATCAAAATACTAATCAGTATTTTTAAAAGGAAAAGAAGAATTTGATTGAGTGGTAGAAATAGAAAGAAAATTGCCATTCCTCCTAAAAAAGCTCCTCGAAGAAGTTTTTGAATTGAAACAGTCTCTTTTAAGATAAAAGCAACCGCCATCAATAGAAAGAAGTCATAACTAAAATTGATGAAAAAAACAAGATCTACATAGATTTTCATTTAAATCACCAAAAAAACTATATCAGATGAGAAAAACTAATTTTGTCGAAAGAAAAAAGAAAGAATAAAACTTTTTTACTCTTTCTTCAAAACTTTCTTTTTTTAATAAAATACTGAATAATATAAACTTCAAAGACAATCATAACAATAACAAAAGCCCACTGTAAAATACTATTCCAAATTCCAGTTGTGTATCTTCCAATCATCGCAAATACACTTTCCGGAATATATTTATCAATTAAAGCTGCAACATCAGGAAGTCCTAAATTTTTTTTAAGAAAAGTCAGTATTCTTAGTAGAATGTCAAAGATTGCTATAAAATAGACAAAACTTGAAAAATTTCTAAAAAACATTAATACAACGACGACTAAAATAATAAATACTGCTAAATCCCAATACATCTTTCCATCCTCTTTTCTTTAAAAATAAACATTTTGATCTTTTTCATTTTTGAGTGTAGTTGAATCACCATGTCCTGGATAAAACTTTATTTCATCTGGATATTGCTTTATCTTTTCAATAGATGCCTGCATTTGGTTTTCACTTCCAGTCGGTAAATCAACTCGCCCTACTGTATCTTTAAAAACAAAGTCTCCTGTAAACATAATCTTTTCTTTTGAAAAATAATAAGTGACTGAATCGCTACTATGTCCTGGTGTATATAAAACTTCGAATTCAAAAGGACCAATCTCATATAACTTTCCTTCTTCAACATTACTTTTTTTAAAGATTTTGATGCTTTTTTTTGTTAGGAAATGACGAAGTGCACCAATATGATCAAAATGGGAATGCGTAATTAAAACACCCAACACTTTTTTATTATCAATTTCTTTTTTTATTTTTAAAAATTCATCACCAGGATCAACTACTAAACAAACATCATCTTGTATTAAGAGATAACAATTTTCATCTAGTGCCCCAGTTATAATCTGTTTAATTTCCATCTCTTGTCCTCATTTCTATCTTTTATCATTGTACCAAAAACCTCAAAAAAAAGAAAGCCTATTTTTTTGCCCTTGGAAAAGAAGCATAATAGACTTCCTTTAATCTATCCATTGTAACATGTGTATAAATCTGTGTACTTCTTAAGCTCTCATGCCCAAGAAGTTGTTGGACACTTAACAAGTCACACCCTTCATTTAACAAATGTGTCGCAAAAGTATGACGAAGCATATGAGGTGAAATATGTTTATGAACAGAAGTTTGTTCAATTAATTTATCTAAAATATAGCGAACACCTTCCGTCGTAATCTTTCTTCCATGTTGATTTAAAAATAAATAAGGACTTTTATATAGATTTATCTTTTCTCGACCATCTTTTAAATAAAGTTCTAATATTTTTAAAGCATATTCTCCAAAATAAACATATCTTTCTTTATTTCCTTTTCCTAAAATTAAAATTTTCTGTTCTTTGATAAAGATATCAGATACTTTGATGTTCACAAGTTCTCCAACACGACATCCTGTCGCATATAAAAGTTCTAAAATGAGACGATTTCTTTGCCCAAGAGCTGTTTTTAAATCAGGGACATCAAACAAAGTTTCTAGTTCGTTATATTCAAAAAAACGAGGTAAATTTTGAGGTTTTTTTAATCCTTTCACTAATAAAAAACAATTATTTTTAATTTTTTTCTCTTTTACTAAGTATTGATAAAATCCTCTTAGCGCTGATAAATGTCTATTAATCGTCGTGGCTTTTTCTTTCTTTTCTTCTTTTAAGTATCCTAAGTAAAAACGAATATCACTATATTCAATCTCTAAATAATTGATATTTTCTTTTTCTAAATAAGAAAAATAATCTAAAATATCTTTTTCATAATTATCAATCGTATATTTTGAATAATGTCTTTGGTACTCTAAATATTCAAGAAAAGCGTAGAGTTCAGTGTTCACGATAGCGTAGCTCCTTCATTTTTATCATCTCTTCATATTCAGAAGCAACTTCATCGAGTCGGATTCTCTCGCCCTTATACTTTTCTTGATAAAAATCTAAAAATTCATCCACAGACATGATTCTTCCAGTATTTTTTGTCTTAGATATTTTTGAAGGAGAAGATATGACTTCATAGACTTTCACATGATTCGCTTTTTTCCGTGGAAAATAACCGCGTCTTTTTCCATAATCGTATACTTTTCGAGCCCGTAAGTAATGCATTAAAACTTGACTGTCATCTTCTGGATTAAGCATCTCACCAAGCATTCGTAACAGTTTAGTTCCAGATCGAACTGCATAAGCACTTTTATGACAAGAAATGTCTTGAATTGCTCGAAAATAACCTCTTCTTACATTATAAGTTGTCCCAAAAATAGAGGAAAAATCTTGGAAAAAAAGAGAAAATTCTGATCCACTTTTTCCCTTTAGAGCTAAAGAAATTTTACGATTTACACGTTGGATAAAAGTCACAGGATCAAACTCTTCCATTTGAAGAATTTCCAAGTCTTCCTGATAAAGAGGTGGTAAATAAGAAGAAAAATTATTTTGCAAGTATCTTAAACTAATTTGTCCTTTTTTTCTCTCACAGCTAGAAATTTTACTAATATAATTTCTCTTTTGATGGTAAAAAGATTCAATGGATTTTTTAAAAGAATCACTTTCTCTTAAAACTTCTTCATTTTCAAATTGAGTTGTCACATCATCCATTTGAAAAATAGAATTTTTGAATAGAAGTTCATGATGAACTTGACTGGAATATGTAAGCATTAATTGTACATCCATCCCGTTTTCAGCTCCTTTTTCTTATTTTATCACAAATAAAAAAGAAGAAGATCATTTTATTTCATCTCTTCTTCATAATCACAACTACTACACTTTATTTGATTATTTTTTAGGACTAAAATCTCTCCACACTTCGGACACATTCTATCAATTGGGCGATCCCAAAGCGCAAATTTACATTTTGGAAAATGACTACATCCATAAAAGATTTTTCCTTTTCTTGTTTTTCGCTCTAAAATTTGCCCATCGCATTTAGGACAAGGAACTATAACAACTTGTTTTTGTTCTTCTTTCTTCACATATTTACATTCTGGATAGTTACTACAAGCGATAAAAGAACCATATTTCCCTTTTCGAACAACTAAAGGACTTCCACACTCAGGACAAATTTCTCCTGTTTTCTCCGGCTCTTTTTTCTCCATCTCCTGAAAAGCATTTTTAACTCTTGGCTCAAACAAGTCATAAAATTCTTTTAAAACTTCATTCCATACCAAATTTCCCTCAGCAATTTTATCTAAGTCTTCTTCCATTTCTCTTGTATAATCTACATTAATTAAATCTGAAAAAAATTCTTGCAGCTTGTTTGTAGACTCTATTCCTGTCTCAGTTGGAACAAATTTTTTCTCTTCTATTTGTACATAGCCGCGTTCTTTTAAAGTATCGATTGTCTTCGCATAAGTAGAAGGTCTACCGATACCTAACTCTTCCATTTCTTTGATTAGTTTTGCTTCTGTATAGCGAGCTGGAGGTTTTGTAAAATGTTGTTCATCTTTGATTTCTAAAGCCTCATAAATCTCTTTCTCTTTTAAATCAGGTAAAATCTTTTCTTCACTTACCTCATAATCTTGATAAAGTCTTAAGTAACCATCAAAAATGATACTTTGACCGGTCGTTTTAAATTGATAATCATGGTTTTCAAAAAGAAGTGTCGTCTGATTCACTTTGGCATCTGCCATTAAAGAAGCAACCGCTCTATAGTAAATAAATCGGTAAAGTTTGTATTCGTCTTCACTTAGATATTTTTTGATTGAAAGTGGGGTTCGAAGAATAGAAGTTGGGCGTATCGCTTCATGGGCATCTTGTACGTTTTCTTTCTTTTTTGCCAATTTAATAGAACCAACATATTCTTTTCCATACTCTTTTTCAATATATTCCTTTGTGGATGAAACAAACTGATTCGATAAGCGAATAGAGTCCGTTCTCATATAAGTAATCAATCCAACTGTTTCATTTTCAAGATCAATTCCTTCATATAATTTTTGCGCAATTTGCATTGTTTTTTTAGCAGAAAATCCAAGTTTTGTTGAAGCTTCTTGTTGAAGAGTAGACGTTGTAAATGGTGGGCGGCTCTTTTTGTTCTTTTCTTTTTCTTCTTTTGAAATAAGTTGAAAAGATAAATCCAAATCTTTTAAAACTGCATCCACTTCTTCTTTAGTATGAAGAGTCAATTCTTTTTGTTGATAAGCAAATAGTTTTGCTTCATAGGATGGAAAAATACCTGTTACTGTCCAATATTCCTCTTTTTGAAAGGCGTTAATTTCTTTTTCTCTGTCAACAATGAGTTTTAAGGCAACACTCTGAACTCTTCCAGCACTCTTCGCTCCTATTTTAGATTGAAGTAATTTAGAAAGACGAAAACCAATAATTCGATCTAAAATTCTTCTAGTTTCTTGACTTTTAACCAAGTTTTCGTCAATCTTTGTGGGATTTTTCATTGCTTCTAAAACTTTGTCTTTTGTAATTTCATGAAACAAAACACGCATATATTTATCATCTTTAATTCCCAATGCATCTTTTAAGTGCCATGAAATAGCCTCTCCTTCTCGATCAGGGTCCGTTGCAAGATAGACAAAATCACTATTTTTCACTTCTTTTTTGAGTTCACTAATCACTTTCTTTTTTAAAGAAAGAGGAACATAAGTGGGTGTAAAGCCATTGGCTACATCCACTCCCAATCCAAGTGGACCAGAAGTTGCTAAATCTCTAATATGTCCTTTACTAGAAACAACTTTATAATCATTCCCCAAATATTTCTCAATTGTTTTACTTTTAGAAGGGCTCTCTACAATGACTAAGTTCTTACTCATAATACACATCCTTTGCTTCTCTTTTTATACGATAAAATGAAAGACTTTGTCAATTTATTTTTTTTAAATATTGACAGTCTCTATCATTAATATAGTCATTTTCTTTTAAAAATTATCCTAAAAATTGAAACTTTTGATGAAAAATTAAAGGTTTAACTTCATCCATTTCTTCGATTTTTACTATTGAGGATCATCACGGTGCTTAATTGCTTAATTCTTTCTGTAATTCTTTTTGCCTTTACTTTTTCATTGGCGCTTCCAGTAGAAGATAAGAGCGTTTCTAACTCTTCAATTGTAAAATTGGAAGTGAAAAAAGTGGGTAGTCCTTCATCCATTCTATATTGTAAAATTGGTCCTAAAACTTCATCTCGTGCCCAAACAGTCATATTTTCTGCTCCAATATCGTCAAGAAGCAAAAGAGGAGACGTTCGAACAGTTTCAAATTTTTCTTCATAACTACTGTGAAAAGAGGATTTTAATTGCCGAAGAAGTTCAGGATAATAAACCATACACGACTTGACATTTTTTTTCGCAAGTTCATTAAAAAGCGCCGCAATTAAATATGTTTTTCCACTACCAAATGAACCTGTTAAATAAAGTCCCTTTACTTTTTTACCGTTTAAATAGTCCTTCATGAATTCTTGAAAAAATTTTAAAATAGGAATCCTTGCTTTAGAGTCTTGATATAAATTTTTAAAAGATGCCAATGCTATTTCTTTTGGAATTTGAAAATAATTGATATTTTTTTGATACGAAATTAACGCTTCAGCTTTTTGCTTTTTCTTGCATTTTTGATAAGAAAAAATAATTCGGTTTCTCTCTTTTTTAGGTGTATAAGCATATCCTTTAATTTGATTAGGGCACTGTGCTAATGAGGAACACTTTTGACAATTTTCACTCTCACAAAGCGCATCTTCTAAAAGAGAAGTATATTGAATCAAAAGTTTTTCATCTATTTCTAACTGATCGATAAATTTTTTAAAAGATGGATTAGAACAAGCATCCATATAATTTCTTGCTAAAGAATTTGTCTTTTCTTTTTGAAAATAATCATTTACCAACTTCATAATCTCATCTCTTTCTTTTTTTTATTGTAACATGTCACTCATTCAAGAAACAAGCACTGTCTTTATCTTTAAATTTGGAAAAGTAATTTGAGTACTTCCTACTGTTTGCGTATTATAAACTGAAATCTGATATTTTTTTAATCTTTCTAATACAGTTGGACTTGGATGATGATAGAAGTTATTTCTTCCAGAAGAAATTAAAGCTATTTTTATTTTTTGGTTTTCTAAAAGACGTTCTCCAGTACTTGTTTTACTTCCATGATGTCCTACTTTCAAAATCGATAAATTTTGAAAATCATACTGTTTTAATAAATTTTCTTCCACCCGAACAGGGGCATCTGCCAAAAATAATAAAGCATGATTTTGGTTGGTGATAAAATAAACTGAACTGCTCTCATTCTCATTCTGATACTCTCGATTGATTTGATAGAATGTAAAGTTTCCTAGTGAGAGTTGATCTTGTTCTTGCATTTGTTTTATTCTTATTTTTTTCTTTGCACTTAATTTTTGAATGCGCCTTTCACAAGGAGAAAATTCTCCTAAATTTAGACCAATAAATGAGACTTTTATTTTTGTTAATAAATCTTCTAAATTTCCAGCATGATCTAAATCACCATGAGAAAGCAATACTTGAATAGAAGTAATCCCTCGTGCTTTTAGCTCTTTCACAAGAAATGAAGCATCTTGCACATCCATCCCCTCTTTTCCACCTGTATCCAAAAGAAGAGCTTTTCCTTTTGATTCAAATAAAAAGGCATCCCCTTGACCGACATCCAACATGGTAAGTCTATCTGATTTGAAAGATGGAAAAAGAAATGAATGACAAAAAAGAAGAAAAAAGTAAAAAATGAAAAACTTCCTTTTATAAAAAGAAACATAGAAAAGGACAAACAGCAAGAAATAATAAAGAAAAGGCAGTTTCATATATGTGAAGATAAGAAAAGAAATAGAATGGCAAAAAAGACACCCTTTCTCAAGAATAAAAAGGAAAAGTGAAAAAAGAGGTTCTAAGAAAGGACAGAAAAATACAAGAAAAGAAAGTGGAAAAATAAAAATACTTACAAGTGGAACAAAAAATAAATTCCACAAAATACTTAAAAAATTTATTTGATATTGTGTATAAAGAGTCACCGGCAATGAGACAAAAAAACTTAATAAAGAAACTTTAAGTGTTGTCATCCACTTTTTACTGCTTACAAGAGTTGAGCCTAACAAAATAAGCGAAGAAGAGATAATAAAAGAGTAAAGAAATGAAACATTTTCTAAAATAAAAGGATCTTTTAAAAGGAATATGGAGAAAATAAAAAGAAGTAATTGATAAGGCTCAATATGAAAATCAAAAACCTGATTTCCTTTAAAAAGGAAAAAGAAAAGACTGGCTCTTAAGATAGATGGACTCTCAGAAACAATTAAAAAATAACCACTTAGAAACAAAGAAGAGAGAAAAAAACAAACTTTCTCATTGAATTTAAATTTTTTTAAAAGGCAGGTTATTCCTCCTATTAAAAAAGAAATATGCATTCCAGATAAGGCAAACAAGTGAGAAATTCCAAGCGTTTGATAAACAGATTTTATCTTACTATTTAAGTCACTTTGGTCCCCTAAAAGAAAAGTTTTCAAATACGCTTTGGGTTTACTTTGAAAGGAATCTAGTCTTTGATAAAGAAAAGTTTTGATTCGAAAGCGAAGGGACGGCTGATAAAGAATGGAAAAATAAGTTGGTGTTACTCGATAATAAATACCTTCTCGTGCTAATTTTTTTGAATAAGAACTTTGATAAAAAGAATAATAAGTATCCTCTATTCTTTTTGCTTGTCCTTTAAAAGAAACTTGATTTCCTACTTGAATTTTTTGTCCTATTTTAGATGAGACCAAGATTTGAAAATTCATCTTTCCTTGCGTCGTTAACAAATAAGAATCATCGAATTTTCTTTTTGAAAGAACGGTTCCTTGATATTTTTTCTCTTGATGATAAATAGGAACTTTTACGGATGTATTAACATAAGAGAAAAAAACGACGATAAGCGAAAGTCCTAAAAAAGTGCCATAAAGCCAATTAGAGAGTAAGATCTTCCTTAATTTGATTGTAAAGGGATTCACCAATTCCGCTCACTTCCTTTACCTCTTCAATCGCCTGAAAGCCACCGTGCTCTTCTCGATACTTTATAATCGCCTCTGCTTTAGACTCTCCAATTCCAGGCAGAGTTAGAAATTCTTCTTTACTTGCATTATTCAAAGAAACCTTTGATGAAGAGGCTCTCTCATCATCTTCCTCATCTAAACAAGCATCATTTGAAACAGAAGAGTTGGGTCCTTCTACACACTTTTTTTGAACGATATCCTCCTGTTCTTTTACCTGTTTAAAATTTTGAACTTCTTCCTTTGTATAAACAATAATTACCATCTCATCAAAAACTTTTTTACTTAAATTAATAACGGATGTATCCGCGTTTTCTGTTAAATCTCCAGCAAGACGAATCACATCAATGACTCTACTTCCTTCTTGAACAGAATAAATTCCAGGTTGTTGAACTGCGCCTTTAATATCGACTTGAAAAAAGGAAGTTATTTTTTCTTCTTGATCTGATTTTTGTTTTTCTTCTTTTGCTGTTTTCAAAACAAGTGTTGGTGTATTTTTCTTCTCTTTTTTTGATAATTTAGGTACCAGAAAAAAGGCACCTCCTAATAAAAAAAGAAAAAGAAGTACTAAGAAAAAGATCTGTTTTCGATGCTGATAAGTAAAAGTCATATTTTTTCCTCCTTCAATTATATCTTAAAAACTAAAAACTAAATTTCTCCAAAATAAGTGCAATATTTTTGTAAAAAAAAACACCTAAAAGTGCTTTTGATGAAAAAGATAAGTCCTTGCTTCCTTTATCGCTTAATTTTATTTCGAATTCCCGTCTCCACTGCGACACGTTGAACAATTGTAAGCGCAACAACCATTGAAAGCGTGAAACTACCTCCATAACTAAGAAATGGAAGACCAACCCCTGTTAGTGGAATTAAACCCATTAAACCAAGCAAGTTGACAATAATATGTAAAAAGATATAAGTCATAACGCCATAACAAAGAATGGCACCTCTATCTGTATAACTTTTCTTACCAATCAGATAAATTCTCCATAAAACAACCAAATACAAAAACAAAAGTAAAATTCCAACAAGAGCACCTAACTCTTCAACAATTACCGCAAAAATAAAATCTGTATAAGGTTCATCTAAATAAAGATACTTTTGAGTACTATTTCCAAGACCAACACCCGTTAAGCCCCCATTATTCATTGCAATATAACCATTACATACTTGTCCTCCAGTCGTTAATAACCGATCACATGGATTCGTAAAATTAAGACGTTGGAGCTGTCTTGAATAAATCAATGTTTTTCCATTTGTCACTAAAATAAATGAAACCAAAGAAACAAGAACGATACATGTCAATAAGATTTTATTCTTAATACTTTTTGAAATAGGCTCTAAGAAAAAGACAGTTGCAACAATCACAGTAAAGATAATAGCTGTTCCAAGATCGGGTTGTAAAATAATTAAAAAAGAAATGAGTCCTCCTATGACAAGTGGAAATAAACTCGTCCAGTAATTATCCAGTTTTTTGGCATGCATCTCATAATACCTCGCCATCCAAAGAAGCATAATAATTTTAGCAAATTCACTCGGCTGAATGGAAATTGGTCCTAAATCAAACCAAGAAATCGCTTGATTCTGAGCTTTTCCATAAATCAGCAAAATAATTAAAGAAAAGGTAATTCCTATTAAAAACACATGGGAAATAAGACCATATGCTTTCGTATTAAATCGAATCATAATCGACGAGACAATTAAAGAGCCACCTAAAAAAATAGCTTGTTTAATAAAATAGTTATAAGGGCTGACAGCTTTTGACATATAAGCAGTGACATTCGATGCTGAAAACACCATAACAAGTCCAAAAACAAATAATAAAAGTGACACAATTAATAAAGGTTTATCAAGATTTTTAATAACTTTTCTCATGATAATGCCTCCCTATCTTATTAATCATATCATAAAATAAGACAAAATTATTCTATTTTCTTTCTTTTTTTCTCAATCCAGGTAAAAGTCATGAACAGTTTATGTACCCAAACATAAGATGTAATAGTAAGGAGGCATATTTATGTTCTACTATGGAGGCTCATCTTATCCATGCTGTTCCAATTGGAATTATGGATATGGTGGTTATGGTTCTAACTGGGGCTTTGGTGGTGGTTTTTATAATCAAAACTATGGACAAGGTTACGCAATTATTTTAGTATTATTTATTCTCTTAGTTATTGTTATTGGATCAAGATGGGTTCACTAAAGAAGCAGTCGCTTCTTTCTTTTTTTCGTAAAAAAAGAGCTATATAGCTCGATATTTATCTTGATTTTTAAACGGATTTTTAGGATCAATTTTATCAATAAATAAAATCCCATTTAAGTGATCTATTTCATGTTGAAATGCAATAGAGACTTCTTCTCTACCACGAATCTGAATCTTATTTCCGTCCATATCATACCCTTCAATTGTACATCTTGCATATCTTGGAACAATACCTATCACTTCACGATTCACACTTAAACACCCTTCTCCTAATTCAACATAAATCATTTCCTCAGAGTGACTTACAATCTTAGGATTGATGATAATAAATGTTTCAAAAGTACTTTTCCCTGTTTTTTCATCATGACTTGTTTCATTGACAATTGTAATATAACGCTTGGGAATTCCAAGTTGAATTGCAGCCATTCCCATTCCTGGTCTTAAATCATATTTTTCAGCCTTTTCTTCAATTTGACTATTCGTTAAATATTCAACCATTTGTTGAATCGTTTTCCGATCTTCCTTTGAAAGTGGAAAAACAACTTCTTGACTGACTTTTCTCAGTCTTTTATCCTTTTCATCTAAAATATCGCTTGTTTTTAACATATTATCCCTTCTTTAATCATTGTACCATACTCTTATTTTTGACGCAATTTTTATAAGTAATACGCAATAACGAGCTTTATTTTACCAAAAAACAAAGATTTTGTCCATAGAATTCGTCCTATAAATATTCCTCTTGTTCATTTAACTTAACACTTACCAATTTAGAAACCCCAGACTCTTGCATTGTAATTCCATAAAGTGTATCTGCATATTCCATTGTTTTTTTCTTATGGGTAATAATTAAAAATTGTGTTTTATTCTTATAATTTGCTAAATAATTTCCAAACTGATCGACATTGGCTTCATCTAGAGCTGCTTCAACTTCATCAAACAGGCAAAATGGCAGTTTTCTCACATTTAAAATGGCAAAGAGCAAACTAATAGCAGTCAGTGTTTTTTCTCCACCAGATAAAAGAGAAATCGTGGATAACTTCTTTCCAGGAGGACTTGCAACTATATCAACCCCTGTGGTTAGTAAATGTTTTTTATCGGTTAAAATTAAATCTGCATGTCCCCCTTTAAATAACTCCTTAAAAATTTTTTGAAACTCGCTTTGAATCGCATCAAATGTTTTTAAGAATTCTTCCTGCATGACATGATCCATCTCATCCATAATTTCAAGAAGAGTTCCTTCAGCTTTAGATAAATCTTCTTTTTGCTGCATTAAAAAATCATAACGAGTCTTGACACGTTGGTATTCATCGATTGCATCTAGATTCACCATTCCAATCTTTCTTAAGGCTTCTTTTAAATCAAGGAGCTTGCTTCTTGCTTCCATCACATCCATCGTTAAAGGGTATTTTTGATGAGCATTATCATAAGTCATACCATATTCTTCATTCAAATTCTCCAGTAAATGATCCATTCGAAGAGAAAGCTCATTTTCTCTTAAAAGTAACCTTTGCTTCTGTTGTTCTTTTTCTTTTACTTGTTGCTCTAAAACTTTATTGGAAGCATCTATCTCCTGCAATTTATCTAAAATATTATTGATTCTTTCTTGGATTGTTTTTTGCTTAAATTCAAGTTCTTCTTTAAGAGAATTTTGCTTTGAATAACTCTCAAGGAGCGCTTTTTCTTCTTCTTTTAAAGTACCTTTTAATTGTCCTTCATATTTTTGAATCGTAATTGTTTGATACCGAAGAACTTCTTCTTGTTTGGCTAAATCTTTTTCTTTTTGAAGATAAAGGTTTAAGGCTTGTTCTTTAGACAGCTCTAAAGAAGTCATTTTTTTTAAGAGTGCTTGAACTTTATCAAAGGCAAGATCAAAGTCTTTAGTAAGAGCGTCTTTTTCTTTTTCTAGTTTCTCTTGCTTTCGTAAAAGTTGTTCAAGTGTTGTCTTCATAGAATAAAGATTTTTAGATTTGAAGCTAGAGCCTCCGCTCATAGAACCACCAGCATGAATGATGTTTCCATCCAGTGTGACGATTTTAAAGCGATGTTCGACAAAATTTGAAAGAGCGATTGCATTATCCATATCAGATGCAACTAAGACGAGCCCAAATTGATTTTCAATAATATTTCTATATTTTTTATCACAAGTAATTAAGTCACTTAAAACAGCAATAAAATTGGTGTTTTGTTCTAATTTGAGTTTGAGCTCTTTGGGAATAGAACGACTCTCTATTACTGAAATTGGAAAAAAAGTGGCTCTTCCTTTTCGAGTATTTTTCAAATAATCAATGGCATCTTTTCCTGCTTCTTCATCTAAAACAATAACAAAGTTATGAGAAGACGAAGAAACAGATGTAAATGCTTTTTCATATTTCTCATCAATTGAGACAACATTTCCAATAATGTCACAAATTCCTCTTAAATTTTTATTCGACAAAACAGATTGAACTGCATCCGGCAAGATACCACCATGTTCAAGTTCTTGTTTAAGAGAATCAATTTGATAACTATTTTTTATGAAGTCTCGCTCTAAAGCTTCTTTTTCTTGGCGATAATTTTGTTGTTTCATCTCACTGGTTTTTAACTCATCTTTTAAATTAGATAAATCTTCTTCTTGCTGCTTTACATCTTCATTTAGTTTATTCAGTTCTAGTTTAAGTAAATTAATTTGATGGATAGAGGACTCTTTTTCTTCGAATAAAAGTCTTGTTTTATCTTGAATGGCTTTCTCATCCGTCAAATCTAGACTACTCGCTTTCATAAGATTAATCTCACCCTTTATTCTTGCGACTTCTTCTGTTGCTTTTAAAAGGGCATTTTGAGTCAAATTGGCTTCTTGTTCCAGTTTTGTTTGTTCTAGTTTTTCTTTCGTAATAGTGCTTTCTTTTTGAGAAATTTCTGCGCTTAATAGTACGATATCTTTTTCAAGTTTTTCTTTAGAAAGTGAAATATCTTTTAACTCTTCGTGATAACTATCTAAGTCATAAATCATCAAAGCAATATCCATCTTTTGCAGGGAATCCTTTGTCTCTTGATAAGCTAGTGCTGCTTCACTTTGCTTTTTTAAAGGCGTTATTTGATTTTCTAACTCGTTTATAATGTCTTCAACACGTTCCATTGCATCATGGGTTTTATCCAGTTTTTTTAAGGCTTCTTCTTTTCGTTTTTTATATTTTAGTATTCCTGCTGCTTCTTCAAAAATAATTCTTCTATCCTCACTTTGATTCGATAGAATCTGCATGACTTCACCTTGACCGATGATATTAAATGAACTTTTCCCAATACCACTATCCAAAAGCAAATCAACAATATCTTTTAAACGACATCGATCTTGATTGATAAAATATTCATTTTCTCCTGTACGATAAACTTTTCTTTTAATAGAAACTTCTGTATAAGGCACTGATAAAGTATGATCTTCATTTGAGAAAATAAGTTCTACATAAGCTGTATTTAAAGGAGCTCTTGTTTTACTTCCTTGAAAAATAACATCACTCATGCTTCCATCTCCACGAAGGCTTTTAACAGATTGTTCTCCTAAAACCCAACGAACAGCATCGACAATATTACTTTTTCCACTTCCATTAGGACCTACAATACAAGTTGTTCCATTTTCTAAAACTATATTGATTTTATCCGCGAAAGACTTGAATCCATTTGCTCTAATTTCTTTTAAATACATCTTTCTTCACCCTAGCCTGTTCCTTAATTAAGTGTAGCAAAAATGCGCCTGTTATGTCAAAGAAAAAGAGAATATTCTGAAGTGGCTTCTTACTAATTCTCTTTTAAAAAATTATATTGAATAGACTCTACAAAAATCACGTTTTTCTTTTGTAGTCTTTAGGCACACGCGGAACGAGTTGTTGGTGTTCGCTCCACCTGCTAAACTCGTGTTGTTATAGTTGAAAACACCTGCGTTCGCCGTATTGTTATAGTTACCACCACGGATCATCCAAGGGTTGGACGAATTTACCATGTTCTGGTTATCACCGTTTTTCGCCTATTCTTATTTAATATACTATAAAAATGGGAAAAATGCACTTCTTTGTTGTTTGCTTACGCATAACCTGAAAGAAATCAAAGAAATATTCGTACTGTTTATTTGAGGGTTAGCACCACACGAAATGAGTAGGTAGGATACTTACTACCAGTATAGCTGCCATAATTGAAAACACCCGTGCCTCTATTACTACCACTACCACTGCGGAGCATCCATGGGAGGGAAGAATTTACCATGCTCTGGTAATCACCGTACCATCCTGCCGTTTCACTTAAGGCATGACTTTTAATGATTGAACTTGTATAAAAATTGATATAATCTTTATATTGTGTAGCCCAATTTTCTGTAAATTCTGAATTGCTAGTATAGCCATCATAATTTCCCATCACTATTTCCCAAGACCCTCCATTCATATCATACACTCCATAAATATTTCCGGTTGTACTGGCTCCCGGTCCTTTTTGTCCTTTTCCATCCCCTGTTTCTCCTACATTGTTTAAATTATTATATAATGTACAGGTTGTTGAGACTGAGGCATTTGGTGATTCTCCAGAACACCCGGTTTTATATCCATCATTACTATCATCATTAAGAAAATTATTACTATAAACTTCTTTATTTACTCCCTGATAATCATTATTTCCATATTTTCCATATTTGCTTTGACTTAAGTATGCTACTGCTCCCCATTCACTATTTTTCATCGCATGACTATCATATATTGATTCACTCAGTCCAAAGGCATTATTTCCTGCAATCTCTTTTGCTGTGCTATAAATATTACTAACGCTAATATATCTCCATGAATATACATCTGGTTTGATGACTACATTTTGTGGTTCGCTTACATTTTTCTCTGCAGCTGTTTTTGTATCTGCTCCTTTATATCCTGTTTCAAATTTTCCGACCCATATTCCTGAGAGATTCCTTCCTCCTAAAGTAAATGCATCCGGGGTGTACCACTCTGAGGGAGAGTCACCTGAATACTTTGCTGTCCCATTATCTTTTGTTTCTGTATTTACAAACTTCACTTCAATCTCTCCTGGATTGGATGCGTCACTTCCATTTTTTCCATAGCTTCCATATATCGTATAACTATACCTTGGAATCCACACATACATCTGGAGAATATCATTCATATCAACTGTTGTCCCTGCGGTTGCTTTTTGATACGTAGTATAAGTTTCTGGGATTACTATAACGGCATTTGCCCAACGCTGCTTCGTATAATCATACCATTTTTTTGCTGTTTCAACATCGGCAACTTCCCAATTCGTTTTTTCTTCATTGTAAACAACTGGAATGAGTGTATTTCCTAACTCGGGTATGTTCGCTCCACTTCCATCCTCTGTTGGGCTGAATACTTCACTACCAGGAACTTGAGTGGCTTTAAGTGCTAGTTTTCCATAAAAGACTGCTTGGTCGATATCTTCTTCAACGGCTTCTTTGTTAATCCAAATCTTTAACGTATACTCAATCTTTTTTCCTTTTTTTAATGTTCCCTCATCAATTTTTCGATCTGTTGTTAAAGTTTCTGTCTTATCTAGACCAGTTCTTTTTAATTCATAACGAATATCTTTTTCTAGGAGATACTTGCATTCTTCACAATCTGCATGCTTTTCTTCATTGTCAGCAAGTCTTATTTCATAAGTGACATCCATTAAACTCCTATTCTCAATATAAAACTTGAACTCCGCTCCTTGTTTCCCAATCCTATCTGGGACTGGAATTTGACTTGTTAATTCTAGCTTTTCACTTTCTTCAACTAAAATCACATCTGCTGTTCCTAGTGAAACATGGACATTTCTTTCGGCTTTTAAGACAAGATGCATCCACGCATATGAAACTCCAAGCACCAAAATAAAAACAAGAACGCCTAATATCATAAACTTCTTGTTTCTAAGTTTTTTCTTCTCTTTCATATCTGACACCACCTTTTATGATGTCATTATATATCTAAAATTACCCCCCCCCATTTTTATT
>CANQHD010000017.1 GCA_947623625.1 uncultured Bacilli bacterium | reverse complement strand
GGTGAAATTATATTTGATGGTAAAAGTTTAAAAGATATGAATTTAGATAAGTATCGTAATAGTGATATAGGTATTGTCTTTCAAAGTTATAATTTGCTTCCCTTTATGACAGCAGTTGAAAATATTATTCTATCTATGGATGTCAATGGACTAAAAATAAAAAATAAAAAAGAAAAAGCCATTGAACTGATGGAAAAAGTAGGGTTAAAGGCAAGTTATGCGCATCGTAAAGTATTGAGATTATCAGGAGGAGAGCAGCAGAGAGTTGCGATTGCAAGAAGCCTATCTTATAATCCCAAGATGATCATTGCGGATGAGCCAACTGGAAATTTGGATAAGCAAACAGAAACTGAAATTTTAGAAATATTTAAAAAGTTAGCTCATGAAGAAAATAAGTGTGTGATTATTGTAACTCATTCACAAAATGTTTGTGATACCGTTGATAAAATATACGACTTAAAAAAAGTTCATGAAAAATAAAGAAACGCGAAATTCAAAATTTCAATGAGTGAATTATCTGAACTTAATAAGATTTAATTTAATGGGTATCCTATCTCAATACAATGAGGTAGGGTATTTTTATTTCATTTTTTCAACTGCTTCTTTGGTAAGAGCTAGATAATATGTTATCATGAATATGTCAAGTGTGCCTTAGATAAAAATGTAGACATCAGTGTAGAATAAGTATGGAGATTTAACTCTTCAAAAATAAAATTTATAATTGAATAAAATATTTTAAAGGACGGGTGGTTGAATGAATAAAGAAATAATAAAATCAGAGATGAATGTAAATGATAATAAAATTCGTGTAATAACGATAGGAAATAAAGAGTATATTTCTCTTACCGATTTGGCTAGATACGCTAATCCTGAGGAACCAAAAATTCCAATTCAAACTTGGATGCGTAATAGAGATGTTATTGCTTATTTAGGATTGTGGGAAAAATTAAATAACGAAAATTTCAAAGGTGTCGAATTTACGACCTTTGAATCTTTAGCAGGTAAAAATAGCTTTTATATGTCTCCTCAAAAGTGGATTAAAGAAACCAATGCAATCGGAATCATATCTAAATCAGGTAATAATGGTGGAACGTATGCTTGTAGTGATATAGCTTTGGAATTTGCAAGTTGGCTTTCTCCAGAATTTAAATTGTATGTTATACAAGAGTTTGAAAGATTAAAAAGGAATGAAGCATATCAATACAAAGTTGACTGGACAGCGAGTAGAATGCTTGCTAAATCTAATTATCATATTCATACAGATTCAATTAAGGAAAACATTATTCCTAAATTAACTGAAAAACAGAAGCAATATGTGTATGCTGAAGAAGCTGACGTTTTAAATGTTGCTTTATTTGGTATGACTGCCAAAGAATGGAGAGATAAAAATCCTAATATTGAAGGAAATATTCGAGATTATACAGATTTAAGACATCTCCTCATTTTATGCAACTTAGAAAATACAAATTCTGAACTGATTCATGATGGCATACCACAAAGAGAAAGATTAGTAAAACTTAATAATTCAGCTATTAGACAAATGAAAATATTAGAAAATGACAAATCTATAAAAGAACTAGAAAATTTAGATAAAAGATTAATAGATACTAAGTAGTTATGATAATTTAGAAAACATAAATTTGAGATAAAAGAAAAGATGATATTGAAAAATAAACTCTCTCATTACCATCTTTTATTGTCTTTTATTAGCTTTCTAACTTTAGATTGTCCTTCTACTTTCTCCTGAAGTTCTGGTATTATAAAGGTATCCTCATCCACACGATGAGACTCTATCATTTCATAAGTATCATGTTGTGGATGATACTCTTTATATTGTTTTAATAAATCTATGTATGATTGTATTCCACCTTGCTTCTCAAATTTTTTTGCCTTTTCTCGGATAACAAAAGTTGCTGATCCGTCATCAAATGTTGCAAATATACCAACATTATAGATTTTATTTTCTAATATTTTAGCCTTAAATCCATCTAAATGAGTTATATTTAAAGAAAGCTCGTTATGAAAAGATATAAACTTTTCTAAAAAGAAATATCCAGGACCATTATAAAACAAGCGAATAGGTTCCCAAGGAAAATCCATTTTAGATTGTTCTTTAGTGATTTGAACTTTCTTATAAACTCCTTCTTCTTCTTTAACGATAGCAAATAAAGCTCGCTTACGTCCTATATCATAGGGTCTTAGATACAAAACGTTGTCTGGATTTTGCATCATTTTATTTAAATTTTCATCAATATATACCAATTGCATCAAAAAGTCTCCTTTTTTCAAAGATATAACTAAAACCTTCTTTTGGCAATAGTATCCATAATATCTTTTCATTAAAAAAATAAATATTTTACTAAATCTATGTTACAAATTCATAACTTTTATCTAAAATATTATGTTATTAAACAAGCAATTTCTGACGGAACGGAAAAAGTGGATTTTGATGTTGAAATTTAGTTATAAAAATGCGGCATCACTAGCTGTTATAATTTAATTAAAAGAAAATGCTAGCAATAAAAACCTTAAATAATGAATAAGTAACTACAAATTTATAGAATAAATTGATAAGATAATTATTGTAGGATATGAACAAAATCGAAATGTTCATGTTAGATATGAAAATTTAATGCATTTAGTAAAATCCATCTTCAAAATAAGGAGTGTGAAAAGTCAGTGAATCAAAATAGAATCAATGAACTACAAAATAAAACGAATATTGCCCATTTTAATTTTGATACTAAAACAGTCCAACTTAATAGTGGCTATGAAATGCCTTTAAATGGACTTGGAACTTACAGTTTAACGGGCAAGAATTGTTATAATGCAGTATTAAGTGCCTTAAAATCAGGTCTGAGATTAATTGATACAGCTTATATGTATGAAAATGAAGAAGAAATAGGAAGAGCTATTAAAGATTCGGGAATTCCTAGAGAAGAAATATTTGTCATTACAAAAATTTATCCTAGTCAATATGATGAGCCAAAGAGTGCCATAGAACTTGCTTTAAAAAAGTTAGATATTGGCTATATTGATGTGATGCTCTTACATCATCCAGGTATGAATGATATTCGTGCTTATAAAGAAATGGAAAAATATGTAGAAAGTGGTAAAATTCGTTCTTTAGGTTTATCTAATTGGTATGTTGAAGAGTTAGAGAATTTTCTACCTCAAATAAATATAATACCTGCCCTTGTTCAAAATGAAATTCATCCATATTATCAGGAAAATGCTGTGATACCATTTATTCAAAAGTTAGGAATTGTCGTGCAGGGTTGGTATCCATTTGGGGGAAGAGGTCATACGAGTGAACTTCTAAATAATGAGACAATCATTAAAATAGCAAAAAATCACAATGTATCATCCACACAAGTAATTCTCCGTTGGAACTTACAAAAAGGTGTTGTTGTCATACCAGGTTCATCCAATCTAAGTCATATTAAGGAGAATACGGATATTTACGACTTTGAATTAACGGATGATGAAATGAAGGGAATAAATGCTTTGGATAGAAGAGAAAAACATGATTGGTACTAAAAAAATGAGTAGAAAAGGAAGGAATGAGTTTATGAGTCAAATTTTAGTGAGTTATTTTTCAGCAAGTGGAGTCACAAGAAAAGTAGCTGAGAAAGCTGCTAATATTATAGGTGGGAATTTATTCGAAATTGAACCTGTCAACCAATATACAAGTGAAGATTTAGATTGGACGAATCAAGAAAGTAGATCATCCATTGAAATGAAGAATTTATCATCAAGACCAGAAGTTAGAAGCAAGGTTTCTAATTTAAGTGATTATGATACTGTTTTGATTGGCTTTCCGGTATGGTGGGATTTAGCACCCACAATTGTGAATACTTTTATTGAAGAAAATAATCTTGAAGATAAGAAAATATATGTCTTTGCAACATCGGGTGGCTCTGGTGTAGAGAATAGTTTTAATACATTAAAAAATACTTACCGTAATTTGAACTTTATCAGTGCAAAAAGATTTTCAAGCAATGTAAGAGATAATGATGTAACGAGCTGGATTGAAATTTAAAAGTTTAGATAAGACGAAAATGGCACTCGTTTTGCTAATGTCACTTTTGAAACAGGTTGTAGAAATAATTGGCATATTCATAAAGCAAAATCCGTGAGAAGGAAAAACAGTATAAAAACGTTAAACATTGTCCTGGTGCAAAAAAAGGACTTTTGGTTAACCATATTGCAGTAGAAGTACCAGGTGAAGAATATAGTAAATTAGACAATTGAAGTTTTATGGGCAGACCATTTAGGTGGTTTGCTTTGTTTTTGATAGAATACTCTGTGGCAATAATAAATTAAATAATTTTTAAAATATATTGTCAAACAAATGTTCTTGATATATAATCTCTTATTGAGGATTTGAGGGTTAACCTGGAAAGCTAGAAGCTATGAAAATACTTATTCTCAAAGTAGTGAGAGCTCAATACGCTAAAGTTTCGATAATTTTGAGAATTAAGATAAATTAAGTTAATTTGAAGATCAAACACATGTTTACTTGATTATAATAAATAATAAGGAGGTAGCTTATGAATCAAGATAAAATGCATTTAGTAAATAAAATATTTAACAATGAGACGATAAGAACTATATGGGATAAAGAACAAGAAAAATACTTTATAAGCGTTGTTGACTTAGTAGGAGTTGTATCAGAAAGTAAAGATGGAAGAAAATATTGGAATAAACTAAAACAACGTCTTAAAGCGGAAGGAAATGAAACGGTGACAAATTGTCACCAGTTAAAACTTAAGGCTCAGGATGGTAAATATCGTATGACTGATGTTGTTGATATTGAAGGAATGTTTAGAATAATTGAATCAATACCAAGTAAAAATGCTGAACCTATTAAACAATGGTTGGCAAAATTAGGAAGTGAAAGAATAGATGAAACATTTGATCCTTCAATTACAGCTCAAAGAGCAATAAATTTATATAGGTTCAAGGGATATGATGAAAATTGGATTGCGAAAAGGATGAAAGGTATTCAAGATAGAAAACAACTTACTGATATTTGGAAAGATGGTGGAATAACTGAATCTAGAGAATATGCAATTCTAACAAATGAAATATATAAAGAATGGTCTGGTATGAAAGCAAACGAATATAAATCTTATAAAGGTATTAGAAAAGAATCCTTAAGAGATAATATGACTGATATTGAAGTAGCACTTGCAGATTTAGGTGAAATTGCAACAAGAGAGCTTGCTAAAGAACATAATCCTTATGGATTAGAGCAAAATAAAGAGATTGCTAAAATTGGAGGACATGCTGCAAAGGTTGCTAGAGAAGATATTGAAAAGAATTTGGGTAAATCAGTAATCAACAATCGAAATAATCTTAACTATCAATATGTAGATGAAATAGAAAAATTAGAAAATAAAAAATAGCTTTGACAAAATACCGAATGTATTATTATAGTAGAGTACTTAGTGAAAAATATAATAAATTGAAAAAAATATAAAACAGGAACATATGTAGGAAATTTTATTTCTTCTTCAAATTTAGTATTTCCAAGAGACTATGTAGAAATAAAGAATGAAAACTTAATGTGAATGTCTGTTTAAAAAGATTGACAATGCTAGAAATTTACAATTTAAATCCTACTAAATTCTAAATATATTTGTTCAAAGTATCCAATAATGATAGGAGGTCCATATGAAATTTTATTTAGAAGAGCCAACCTTAAAAAGAAAAGAAGATGTTATTGATTATTTAAATGAATTTGCTTATGATAATTCACCTATAAATGGTTCGAGTTTATTTGAAAATATATTATATGGTCAAAGTTACGAACAGTGCCTTAAAAACATAGAAAAATTAGTGGATGTAGAGTATGCTAAAAGTGTCAATAGACTTCCTGTAAAAGTCTTTTTCTTCATTCGAAAAGAAGATAACAAATTGATTGGGATGATCAATATTCGTTCTCATTTTGATGAAGAATTAGATAAGTTTAAAGGACATATCGGCTATAGTATAAGACCGAGTGAGAGACGAAAAGGATACAATAAAATTCAGCTTTATTTAGGATTAGAGAAAGCAAAAGAACTGGGTTTAAAAAGGGTAAGATTAAGTTGTGAAGTAGATAACTTAGGAAGCAACAAGACAATTAAAGCTCTTGGTGGTATCTTAGAGGAAAGTGCTATCGATCCAAGTGATAATATAGCAACGAATGTATATTGGATAGATATTCAAAGATCCATCCATCAATATCAAAGAAAATATGAAAAATATACAATTCAATAATCAAATTATCTTTTTCAATCCTATCAAATAAACATTTCAATACGTATAAATTCTTCTTCTTTTTTATAAAATAGATTAGGTGATTTTATGAAAAAGAAAATCGATATTCCTCTTCTTATTGCAGTGATTTGTTTAACTTTTTTCGGACTTGTTATGATCTATTCAGCATCTTCTATTTGGGCAGATTATAAATTTCATGATGCATTTCATTATGTAAAACAACAAGCCCTTTTTGCAGGTGTTGGTTTTCTTCTTCTATTTTTAATTATTAAAATTGATTATCGAAAACTTTATGAAAAATCTAATTTCATTTTGCTTGCCTGTTTCATTCTTTTAATCTTAGTTTTAATTCCCGGAATTGGAAGCGTTCGAAATGGAAGTCGTAGTTGGTTTGGAATTGGATCTTTTGGAATTCAACCCAGTGAATTTGCTAAACTAGGTCTTATCCTTTTTACCAGTAAATACTTAAGCGTCAGTAATCAATTTCTTAAAAGTTATCGAAAAGGAGTTTTTCCCATTCTTTTTATTTCTCTTCTTTTCTTTGGACTGATTATGTTGCAGCCCGATCTTGGTACTGGAGTTGTTCTTATGATGAGTATTATTGCACTTTTATTTGTTGCAGGCGTCAATATGAAATTTTTTTATGGAGCTGGATTAATAGGGGTGATTGGAGTTGTTGTTTTAATTTTGATTGCACCTTATCGAATGGACCGAATTACGTCTTTTCTAAATCCATGGAAAGATCCCTTAGGAACAGGGTTTCAAATGATTCAATCCTTGTATGCGATAGGACCGGGCGGATTATTTGGAATGGGTTTTTTAAACTCAAGACAGAAACACTTTTATCTTCCAGAACCACAAACAGATTTTATTTTTTCTATTATTAGTGAGGAATTTGGATTCTTGGGAGTTTTAATTGTTTGTTCACTATTTGCCTTTATTTTATACCGTGGAATAAAAATTGCTATGCATGCAGCGAATACCTTTTCTAAATACTTAGCTTTTGGGTTTGTTTTTCAGCTTATTTTTCAAGCACTTTTAAATTTAATGGTCGTAGTTGGGCTCATTCCAGTAACAGGAGTCACTCTGCCATTTTTAAGCTATGGAGGAAGTTCATTATTAATTAGTATGATTTCTATGGGAATTCTTCTTAATCTATCTAAAAACACAAATAACTATAATGAAAAATAAGAAAGTCTCATCATCTTGCGTATTTTTCTAATTTAAGATAAAATGAAGCAAGAGGTGTCTGATATGTCTTATAAAAAACAATTGCAAAAACAAAGACTAAAAAGTGCTATTATTATTGCATTTTTACTTTCTTTTGCTCTTATTTCCACATATTTTATTTATGATAATTTAAAAGGTGCAAGTGATGAAAAAATAAATTCTTCTCATTTAGAAGTAACTTTTCATGGGAAAGAAAATAATAAAATTTCTCTTTTACAATTTCATCCTGTCTCAGACTCTATTGGACTCTCATCAAGAGCCTATACTTTTACTGTAAAAAATCAAACCAATTATCATGTCTCTTATAAAATAGAACTCGTTGATGATTTAGAAAAGCAAGCAACTTGTGGTTGTAGTGATAATTTAATTCCAAAAGAATTATTAAAACTTTCTGTTCGAAAAGATCATCAAGTTGCTGATGCAGTTTTGTTAAGTGAGTTTGAAAATAATATTTTAAGAATAGATAGTTTAGAGGCAAATAAGGAAGAAAATTATACCATTCGTATTTGGTCTGTCAATAGTAATTTTGTCCTTCCAAGCACAGCACACTATCATGGTATAATTCGAGTGAGTGAGATTTAAATCAGGAAAAAAACATTGAAATAGGGATAATTATTGAGAAATATCAAGCTAGTTATTGGAAGATTTGCTGTAAATAAGCGTCATCTTTCAATTGCAAAATGAGTGATATTTTGCTAATATTTTAATAAAGGTAGGAAAGTAAAATGGCAAAGAGAAGGTTTCAAAAAATAGTTTTAATTGTTGTTGCTTTAGTATTAGCAATTGGTTGTTATGACTTATTTTCAAAATACTTTAAGCAAAAAGAAGAAATACGTCTTCGAACATTATATTATTTGAAAACAGGGCAAATATTAGACGTTGTACAAGATGAATTTAAAGAAGGAGACAAAGTAGAAAGTAACAATACTACGGTTGCAGAAGTGACTGATAATGGAGGAATAAAAGCAAAGAATCCAGGGCATGCGCAAATTACGGTAACTAAGCAGCCGGATGCATCTATTGAACAACAGGCGCCACCACAACAAGAAGAGACACCACCAGTTGATCCAACACCACAAGAGCCTATGACAGAGGAAGAAATTGAAAAAGAAGATGAGGAAACAGATAGCGATGTTGGGGATGATTCTTTTACATTTGATGTCGAAGTAAGAGAACCTGTACAAGGATTGCAGCTTAGTGTAGAATTTGCGACTTTAGTCGAAGGGGATAGTTTACAATTAACACCTATTTTTACGCCTTCTAATGCATTTAATAAAAATGTAACTTATGCATCTTTTCAAGAACATATAGCTCGAGTGAACTCAACGGGATTGGTGACAGCTGTTCATGAAGGAACGGCAACAATTCAAGCGACAAGTGAAGATGGAGGTTTTCAGAGTAAAACCCAAGTCAATGTCCTTGCTAAAAAACAACAACCTTATCAAATCAATGTTAAAGAAGAACAAATATCGCTTATTGTTGGGGATACACATCAAGTCTATGCAACAATCTCATCTAATGAAGCTCTTGAAAACAGTCTGACTTATCAGAGTGAAAACACCAATATTTTTACGGTAGATAATAAAGGAGTTATTAAGGCAGTTGGTATTGGAACGGCTTCTCTTCAGATTTCTGTGGAAGGTCAGACGAAAAAAGTAGCAGTAACAGTTATAGAACAGCCTGTTACAAGTGTCTCTGTTGCCCCTCATTCTCTGACAATGAAAAAAGGAGAGACAAAAGAACTGAATGTGGTTATTTCTCCAAGTAATGCTACCAATAAGTCTGTTGTCTATTCTGTTGATAATAATCGCGTTGTCACTGTAGAAAATGGAAAAGTCCATGCCGTTGGAGTTGGAACAGCAACCATCCAAGTCAAGGCAAATTATGGAAAAACAGATACCTGTACTGTAGAAGTTGTTGACGATAAAACAGCTCCATCGATTGTTTCACCAACCAATTTATCAGTATCCCCTAGTTCAATTGTAATGGTCGAAGGAAAGACGGAGACCATTACAGCTAAAATAGAGCCAAGTAATGCAACCAATAAAACAATCACTTATACTTCAGCAGATTCTTCCATTGCATCTGTTGATAATACTGGCCATGTGTATGGGAACAAAGTTGGAAAAACAACGATACGAGTGATGACTTCTAATTCCATTTCTAAAGAAATTCCGGTGGAAGTCAGTTTATTACAAGTCTTTCCAAGTTCTGTTGCTGTAAGTCCGACAAGTTATACAGGAAGTGTAGGAGAAAGTTTCTTTATTGTCTATCGTATTTATCCAGATAACGTAACAGAAGGTGGTGTAACATTTTCGTCAAGTAATGAAAATGTTGCCAGTGTTACGACAAATGGAAAGGTTAATTTAAATGGAGTTGGAACAGCAACGATTACAGTAAAAACAGTCAATGATAAAGTAGCAACCATTCCAATTACAGTAAATAAAGTTTCACCAAAAATGTCTATCGATAAAGTTAAGTTTACAATGGATCTATATACAACAACAACGATTAAAGCCTCTGTACTACCAGAAGAATATAAAAATGCAGCGGTTTTATACACTTCATCTAATCCAAAGATTGTAACGGTTGATGCTAGTGGAAAGGTAAGCGCCGTTGGAGTTGGAACAGCAACGATTACAGCTTCACTAAAAGAGGATCCGTCTGTTACAGTAACAAGTGAAGTTACTGTAAAAAAGGTAGATATTACAAGTCTTAAAATAAGAAATAAAAAAACAAATTATGTTGTCAATAAAAATGTCTTCTTGAATAGAGGAGAAACTGTTAATTTGAATGCAAATATTGAACCACACAATGCAACGTATGATAAAATTCACTGGAAAATTAAGGATACATCCATCGCAACAGTTACGGATTTGGGCTTTGTAAAAGGATTGAAAAAAGGAATCACAGAATTGACACTTACTGTTGGAGATAAGTCAAAAACAGTGAATATTGTTGTTGAACAAGCAGGAGATAAAGTTTACTTTGCATCTTTAACGGATGCCCAAAATCCAGATAAACAAGTTTACTCAAATGATGCAGTTGTCTTTAAAAGTAATGGAAAAGTAGGACTATTAGATACATCTTACAATGAATCAGATTACGTTGTAAATGGAAAAGCCGTTGCAGGAGATAAATGTCAAACTTATATTAATTTTTTACAAGATTTAGGAGTTAATAAAGTCGATTTTGTTATCATTACACATTATCATGTTGATCATACAGGTTGCTTCACCAATGTGTTAAAAAAGTTTGATGTTGATAAGGTTTATTGGAAAGAATATAATAAAATCGATGCGAGATCTGAAAAAACAGAAATTATAGCAAATCGTATTGCGAATTGGCGCAATTTAATGAGCAGTCGTGGAACAAAAGAAGTAATGGTTTCTAAAAATACAAAGTTTAGTCTTGGAAACTTTAATTTTAAACCTTATAATACGGAGCAAGTTTTAACAAAAAAATTATGCCCAGAAGGAACATCTGCTTGTAGTAACAATGTAGAATCAGTGACTTACCTGGTAACTTCTCATAATAAAAAGCTCTACTTTGCTGGAGATATTCAAAATGCCAAAGCACTTAATAAATATCCAGCAGATAATGCAGCGAAAGAAGTAGGCAAAGTCGATATTTTAAAAGTTGCTCATCATGCTTATAATTTCGAAAATAACTCACAAAATGAAATTGATGCTTTAAAACCAAATCATGCAATTGTAACAAACGATCTTTTATGGCTTTATAGAAAAAGCGTTAAAACACGTCCCGCAATAGAGCGTATTAAAAAATATACTGGGGAGAATAAAATTCATTATACAAATGGTGGATTTATCTCATTAACATTGAAAAATGATAATACACTTTCATTCTTAAGTGGAAGTTGGAAGTAAATTACTTCCTTTTTTTGTTGCACCTTCATTTTAAATTGATTATAATAAGGCTTGGAGATGTCAAATGAGTGATGAGAAAATTTTTGAAAATATTTTAGAAGAAGTTAAAAAGAAAAAAGAACATCCTCGTCTTTTACTTCACTGTTGTTGTGCTCCTTGTAGCAGTGCTTGTATAGAGCGTCTTCTTCCTTTTTTTAACCTGACACTTTATTTTGATAATCCAAATATTGAACTGGAAGAAGAGTATGAAAAAAGAAAGCAAGAATTAATTTCTTTTGCCAAAATAAAACAAGTCGATGTATTGGAAGAAAAATATAATCCAACTTCTTTTCAAAAAATAAGTAAGGGACATGAAAAAGACAAAGAGGGTGGTGCTAGATGTTATCTTTGCTACCAACTTCGTCTAAACAATACAGCTTTAACTGCTCAAAAATTAGGTTATGATTATTTTGGAACAACACTTTCAATCAGTCCATTTAAAAATTCAAAATGGATTAATGAAATTGGTTTATCCCTTCAAGAAAAAATAAAAATTCCCTTTTTAGTTGCAGACTTTAAAAAGAAAAATGGCTATCAAAGAAGTATTGTCTTATCCAAAGAATATGGATTGTATCGACAGGACTATTGTGGATGTTCTTATTCAAAAATAGAAAGAGAGAAAAAGAAAAATGATAAAAGAAATGAACAAAAATGAACAAAGAATAAAAGGGCTTCAAGAATCTATTTTAGAGATAAAACAAAATCAAGAAGAATTGTCTAAGATGAAAGATGTTCAAAAATATTTAGCCAATCTTCAAAAATTAGAAGAAGAAAATATTCTTCTTACACGCTTAGCTACAATGCGTTATTGCGATCAAGAAGACTGTTATTTTGAATCTGTGTGTTATCCTTTTTTACAGCGACACTTAAATCCAACTTTTTCGCCAAATTATCAAAGAAGAATTATTGTCAGCGAGGAAGTGTTTTTAAAACGCATTTTACTTCTAGCAAGAGATGCAGGTTTTCTAGAACTCTCTTCTGATACACTTGAGCAGTTAAGAAATATTGTTCTATCATCTATTCAAAAAGATATTGTGTATGAAGACGAGCCTTATGATTTACTAGCAGGTGATATTAAAGTCTATTTAGATCCAAAATTTCATGAAGTTGAATGTTTAAAGAAAAGAGAAATAGATGAAGAGCCGGTTGTTCTATATGATGATATTATTTTAGGACAAAATGGAAATTTCTTTTTAAGACCAACTCTTGACTTTTCAGCTTTTGAAAAAGAATATGGAATCTCTTCTATTCAAACAGAAAGAGAAAAAGCTTCCTTTACAACTGAAAAGATAAAAGACTTTTTTCATTCAGAAAAATCAGACAAAAAATCCTATCAAAAAAAGAAGAGTCTTAAATAAGATTTTCTTCTTTTTTTACGCCTTCTAAATGAAAAGATGGAATGTAGCAAGTGTCTGATGTATCTCCTTCTTGAATATAAGCATTTATCACTCCTAACTCTTCTGCAAAACGGACGACTTCTTGATAGACAATCGGTGAAATTTTTTCCTTTAACAATGGATGATCTTTCACGTTTCCTAAAGGAGTATATTGATTCATAATACTCATATAAATATCATCATGATAAGTATGATATAAATAAGAAATAATTTTCTTGCTTTCCTCTTCCTTAAAGGGAAGGATGAGGTGTCTTACTAAAACACCTTTAGTCATGATTCCATTTTGATCAAATTGATTTCTTCCAGTTTGTCGAAACATTTCAGAAAGCGTTTCTTTAGCAGTTTCTACATAATCTATACAGTTTGAAAACTCTTTTGCTGTTTGATTGTCATAATATTTAAAATCTGGTAAGTAAATATCAATAAGACCTTCAAGTTCAGCCAAACTTTCTTTTTTCTCATAACCACTAGAGTTATAAACAAAAGGAAGAGAAAATCCTTTTTCTTTGGCAAGAAGAATAGCTTCTTTAATCCAGGGAATATAAGGAGTAGGACTTACTAAATTGATGTTAATTGCACCTTGTTTTTCTAGTTCAAAAAAAATTTCAACGAGTCTTAAAACAGAAATTTCTTCTCCAAAGTTTTTTAAAGAAATTTCATCATTTTGACAGAAGATACATTTTAAAGGACAACAGGAGAAAAAAATAGCACCACTGCCACTTGTTCCTGATATAGATGGCTCTTCATCAAAATAAAGCGCTGCTCTTGCAATTTTAATGCCATAGGGTGCATTACAAAATCCCAACGTCTTTTTACGATTCACACCGCATTCTCTTTTACAAAGCATACAAATTTCTCTTTTCATAACACACCTCATATTTACTTTTAGCATACCATAGTTTATAATAAAATCAAAGGAAGAGATGAATATGAAATATTATTGTATTGGTATTAAAGGATCTGGGATGAGTACCCTTGCTCAAATGTTAAAAGACTTAGGAAATGAGGTTTATGGCTATGATGATCAAAAAGAAGAAAAGTTTACCCAAAAAGGATTAGAAGAACGCCATATTCCTATTTATTATGATGGAAGTTTTCCTCTTGATGGAAGTGTTACTGTCACATTTTCTAAAGCCTTTAGTGAACAACATCCTGAGATACAACGAGCTTATAAGAGTCAGGCAAACATAAAGCCTTATAATCAAATTCTTGGTGAAATTACTGAAAAATTTCAAACAATTGCTGTTTGTGGAACGCATGGAAAGACAACGACAACTTCGCTTTTAAAACATATTTTTACAAATACAATTGGATGTAGTTATTTTATTGGTGATGGAAGTGGCAAAATAGAAAAAGATAGTGATCATCTTGTCTTAGAAGCAGATGAGTTTAATCGTCATTTTTTAGCCTATCGTTCCCAAGTATCCATTGTAACTTGCATTGAGCTAGAACACACGGAGATCTATAAAGATTTAGAGGATATAATTGAAACATTCCAAAAATTTTTAAATCAAAATACTAAAGAGTATGTAATTGCTTGTGGGGATGATGAAAATATTCGAAAAATAAAGTTTGAAAAGCCGGTCTTTTTCTATGGAGAAAAGGAAGAGAATGACTATCTTATTAAGGATTTAAACCTGGATCAAAATGGTTCTTCTTTTACACTTTATCATGGAAGTGAAAGACTTGATTCATTTTTCATTCCTCTTTATGGTAAACATATGGTTTATAATGCAGCAGGTGCCATCATTGCTTGCTTAAAAAAAGGCATTTCAAAAGAAGAGATAAAAAAACTTCTTCCGCAGTTTAAAAATGCGAAAAGAAGATTTCAGGAGACGATTTTAAATGACTATGTAATCATTGATGACTATGCGCATCATCCAACAGAGATTCAAGTTACTTTAAAAGCCATTCGTCAAAAATATAAAGATAAAAAACTCATTGTTATTTTTAGCCCAAATACGTATTCTCGAACAGCTGCTTTCCATAAAGAATTTGCGCAGGCTCTATCTTTAGCAGATAAAGCATATGTAACACCTATTCTCTGTGATCGTGAAAATCCAAATGATTATGGTAATGTCAGTAGTAATCTGATCTTAAAAGATTTACCCGGTGGTGAGTTAATGGATGAAAGTAAAATAGATCAAGTACCGATAGACTCTAATACTGTTGTAGCGTTTATGGGATGCGCCACAGTCTCTCATTTAATTGATGCATACTCTAATAGAATCAAAAATATGAAACCATAATCTTTTTGCATCGTACTAGGAAATTTAGGAATAAATTTCTTTTTTTCTTTGAATATGATAAAATAATTGTGGTGAGGGAAGATGAAAGATTTTAAAGAAAAATTAAGTCGTGTTCCAGAACTTCCTGGTAGCTATCAGATGAAAAATAAAGATGGCAATATTATTTATGTTGGAAAAGCAAAAAATTTAAAAAGACGTGTTAAAAGTTACTTTACAAGAACCGTCACTGGGAAGACAAAAATGCTTGTTGAAGAAATTGATGACTTTGAATACATCGTTACAAATACAGAATTGGAATCCCTTATTTTAGAAATTACTTTAATTAAAAAGTATGATCCTAAATACAATATTTTATTAAAAGATGATAAGAGTTATCCATATATTGAATTAACAGATGAGAAATATCCCCGATTAAAAGTTGTTCGAAATGTCAAGAGAAAACGGAAAAAAGCCCATTTGTTTGGACCTTATCCGAATGTTACTGCAGCAAGAAAAACAGTGAATATGCTCAATAGAATTTATCCCTTAAGAAAATGTGAACATCTCAAAAAAGAACTTTGTTTATATTATCATATTCATGAATGTTTAGGTTATTGTGAGAAGAAAATAGACGAAAGCATTATTTCACAAATGAAAAGTGAAATTATCGCATTTTTAAAAGGAGATAGTGAAAAAGTTCTTACAAAGTTAAGAAGTGAGATGAAAAGTGCAAGTGATGCTTTAAATTTTGAAAAAGCAAAAGAGTTAAAAGAGATGATTGAGGATATTGAACTGACACTTCGAAAACAAAAAATTGACTTAAATAGAAATGCAAACTTTGATTTAGTGACTTTTAAACAGAAAGAAAATTATGTTGCGATTGTTATTTTCTTTATTCGAGATGGTCTTTTATTCGGAAGACATCAAGAAATCATTAGAACTCTTGATACAATTGAAGAGGATTTGATGGAATTTTTAATTCGTTTTTATGAGAAAAACACTCTTTTACCGAAAGAGATACTCGTTCCAGATCTTTTAGATGCACAGCTTCTTGGAAGCTATTTAAAAGTCAATGTTAGAACTCCTCAAAAAGGCGTTTTAAAGCATTTACTTGACATGGCTGATGAGAATGCATTAATGATTTTAAATGAAGAGATGGAGAAAGTCTCTCGGGATGATGAAAGACGGAAAAAGGCGCTTCTAGAACTTGCCTCATTACTAGGCTTAAAGACGGTCTCTCGAATAGAAAGTTTTGATAATTCTCATTTATTTGGAACTTTTTATGTTGGGGCAATGGTTGTTTATCAAGACTTTTTACCCAAGAGAAATGACTATCGTAAATTTAAAATAGATAAATCTTGTCATGATGATTTAGAAGCCATGCGAGAAGTTCTTTATAGAAGATATTTCAAATTACTGATGGAAGGTGGAGTCAAACCTGATTTGATTGTACTTGATGGAGGAGTTTTGCAGATGAGAGTATGCGAAGAGATAATTTCTTCACTCAAGATGAATATTCCATTCGTTGGACTTAAGAAAGACAGCAAGCATCGAACGCATGCCCTTATTCGCCAAGACTATCAAGAAATACCACTCGATCCTAAAAGCGATTTATTTATCTATCTTGCAAAGATTCAAGAAGAAGTTCATCGCTTCGCAATCACGTATCACAGATCTTTAAAAAGCAAAGGGAGTCTTTCCTCTTTTCTTGATATGGCACCAGGCATTGGTTCGGTTCGCAAAACAGCGCTTTTGAAAAGATTTGGCTCTTTAAAAAAGATAAAAGAGGCGCGCTTTGAAGAATTAAAAGAAATTTTAGGGGAAGAGGTTGCAAAGAATTTACAAAAGTATTTAAAAGAATTAGAATAGAGGGATAAAAATGAAAAAAAATGGATTTACTTTAGTTGAGTTACTAGCTGCTATTGTTATTCTTGGTATTTTAATGACGATTGCAACGACAGCTTTTAGTAATATGCTTGGAAACGCGACAGATTCTGGTTATAAAGACTTTGAAAGCTCTATTAAAAATGCAGCAATAAACTATTTTGTTGATCATACATCTAATCTTCCAAAAGTAGGAAGTGAAGTTGCTATTTCTGCTAAGACTTTAATTCGAGATGGTTACCTTGTTTCGATGAAAGATCCTCAAACAGGGGGAAAAGCACTCACTTGTGATCAAAATAGTTATATTGTGATTAAGCAAGCAACAAGTGTGAATGGATATAATCTCAATTTAACTTATTCTCCTTGTATTGTCTGTTCAAGTTATAAGAGTAGCACCTGTAAAGCAACTAGACCAAGTCCAATGTTATAGGAGGAGAAAATGGCAAATATTCGAGTAATGGATCCACTTCTTGCCAATAAAATTGCCGCAGGAGAAGTCGTAGAAAGAACAATGAATGTCGTTAAAGAATTGGTTGAAAATAGTATTGATGCTGAAGCGACTCAAATTGAAATTCATTTAATGGACTCTGGTGTTCAAAGAATCGAAGTTCGAGATAATGGTAAAGGAATGGGAAGAGAAGACGCGCATCTTGCTTTTTTACGTCATGCAACATCCAAATTGAAAGATTTAGATGATTTATTTAATATTTTAACACTTGGGTTTCGAGGAGAAGCTCTACCATCCATCGCATCTGTCTCATCTTTATCTATTACGACAAGTGACTTAAAAGAGGGAACATCTCTTCAATTAAAAGGTGGGGAAATTATCGAAGAAGAGGGAGCAAGTCTTGTTAGGGGAACAACGATTGTTGTAAAAGACTTATTTTATAATACTCCTGTTCGTTTAAAATACTTGCGCAACCTCTATACAGAACTGGCTCTTATCACAGACTATGTTGATAAAATGGCTCTTTCATATCCTTCGATTCAATTTCTTTTAACCAACAATGATAAAACTCTTTTAAACACTGCCGGAGATGGAAATCTATTAAAAGTTATTTATGAGATTTATGGAGTGGATGTTGCCAAAAAAATGCTGCCTTTGGAAGGAGAAAATAGTGATTATGAAATCACTGGATATATGAGTTATCCTGAGGTTGCTAAAGCAAGTAAAAATGTGATAACAACACTTGTCAATGGAAGAGTTATTAAAAACAGCGTTTTAAATAGAATTATTCTTGATGCTTATCATACTTATATTCCAAAAGATAAATATCCAGTCATTGTCTTGAATATTTTAGTGGATCCATTATTAATTGATATTAATATTCATCCAACAAAAATGGATATTAAATTTTCAAAGTTAGATACTTTAACAGAACTTCTCACATCTCTTATTACAAAAAATTTAAAAAAGACTCTTTTAATTCCCCATGTTTCTGTAAGAAACCATGAAAGTATAGATGAAGTCATCGAGCAACAACAAGAGCCTCTTTTCACTCCGATTGAAGAAGAGGAGGAATTTCATCCCAAGAGTTCTTATCAGGAAGAAATTCAATTTCAGTTTGAAGTTCAAGAAAAAGAAGTGCCATACCAAATAGAAGATAATAAGGAAGAACATGCTTTAATTGATCGAATGTATCCAGTTGGAATTGTTCATAAGACATATATTATTGCAGAAAATGAAAGTGGAATGTTTGTAATCGATCAACATGCTGCTGCTGAAAGAATTAACTATGAAAAATATTTAAAAGAACTCTCTCAGCCAACCACTTCAAAAGTGTCTCTTCTTGTTCCTCTCTCACTTGAATTTTCAAATGAAGACTTTCTTCTTTTAAAAGAAAAAATGCCCCTTTTAGAAGAGATGGGTATCTCTTGTGAAGAATTTGGACATAATACACTGATTGTTCGAAGCCATCCTGCCTGGTTTATTGAAGGAAAAGAAAAAGAATCTATTGAAAAAGTCATTGCTCTTTTATTAACAAAGGGAGAATTTCAAAAAGAAAAATTTATTGAAAAAACTGCGATTACGCTTGCATGCAGAATGTCGATTAAAGCCAATGATTATATAAGTCAAGAAGATATGCAGTATTTATTGGATACTTTGATTGCTTGTAAAAATCCTTTTACTTGTCCGCATGGTCGCCCAACTGTTATTGCGTATAGTAATTATGATTTGGAAAAACTTTTTAAAAGGAGTGCAGAATAGATATGATAATTGTTGTCATGGGACCAACGGGTGTTGGAAAAACAGATCTTTCTTTAAGACTTGCTGAGAAATACAACTGTGAAATTATCAATGCAGATTCCATGCAAGTTTATAAAGGATTAGACATTGCGACTGCAAAGATTAAAAAAGAAGAACAGGGAAACATTGTCCATCACTTATTTGACATTTGTGATGTGAATCAAAACTACACGGTCTATGATTATCAAAAAGATGCTCGCAAGATGATTGAGGAAATTACAAAGCGTGGAAAAAATGTTTTAATGGTTGGAGGAACAGGGCTTTATATAAAAGCAGCTTTATTTCATTATGAATTTAGTCAAGAACCTATTAAGAAAGATTACACTTCCTATACAACTGAGGAGTTGCTTGCGCATATTAAAAAGTATCCTGTTGAGAAATTACCTCATCCAAATAATCGGAAAAGATTAGAACGATTATTAACAAAATTAGAAAATCATGAGTTGTTTTCGTCCCTTGGAAATCAACCTTATTATCAAAAGATGATTTTTCTTTATTTAACAGCACCACGAGATGTTCTTTATCCAAAGCTAAGGGATCGAATTGATAAGATGTTTGAAGAAGGACTTTTAGAGGAAGTAAAAAAGTATAAGGATGTATTGTCAAAGTATAAATCACTTCAAACAGGAATTGGCTATAAAGAATTTATTCCTTATTTTAAGGGGGAAAAGTCCCTGTTAGAAGTGAAAGAAGAAATTTTGAAAAGAACAAAAAAATATGCGAAGAGGCAAGATACTTTTTTTCGCAATCAGTTTGACGCTTCTTTAATCAAGGCAGATTTTTCAAATAAAGAGAATACTTTTAATGCTGCAGTAGAAGTCATCGAATCTCAAAAAGAGAAGTAAATTTTAGCTCAATTCTTGATAAATTCCTTTTTGATAGAGGTGATCTTTATCATTTTGAAGAGATAATTCACTTGTTGTAATTAAGAAAAATTTATGTTCTAGTCTCTCAGATCCATCCGACATAATTGGATCATCCCAAGTTAGATCTAAATGGTACCACATATTGTTTAATAATACGGCGTTCCAGATGTGGTTCTCAGATGAAACTTTAAAGTTTTTTAATCCTAAATCTTCTAAGAATAAAGTCATCGCATCTGTATATCCTCCACAAAGTGCAAACCCTTGAATCAATGCTCCATAAGCTGTATCAGATTGATAGGTTATTATTTGATTTTGAGCTCTTTGTGTATCATATGATGTATGTTGAATAATATAATCATGGGCTGCCATAATTTTGTCTTGAGTGCTCATTGATGAAGTCCAAATGACTTTTTCAATGGCATTTTTTTGTTCAATGATAGATGAAATTTGTTCTTCACTATAAGTGTGTTCAATTCGAATATTTACTTTCCCATAGCTATCATATTCTGTTTCAATATTTTTAAATCCATTGAAAGGATGAACAAAATTATTTATGTGTGATAAGAGAACTTGATCATTTGCGATGTCTTTAACATCAGAAAGACAATTTGAATAGGCGATTGGACAATAAAAAATGGCTTTATCAAGACCTGAGTTGATAACAGTATAATAAATAGAGATAATATCATCTTTGTTGGTTGGAATAAAAGAAGTTGTTTGCTTGACAAAATAAAAGTCTTCATTACGATAGTAAGAGTTGGGCTCACTAATATTGATGCTTCCTTTTTGATATTCAAATGCCTCAAGATAATAACGATATAAATCTTTTCGCATCACCCAAAAAACACCAAAAATTAAAATCAGAAAAATTAAAAATATGATTTTTTTCATATCATCACCATACTTATATTATAATGAAAAGACGAATAATTTCCAAGAAATGTCGTCTTAAAATAAAAATAGTTTACACAAGAAAAAAAAGTAGTCTTCAAACTACTTTGCATCTAAAACCTGATTGGTAAGTTTTGTTAGTCTAGATTTTAATCTAGCAGCTTTGTTTTTGTGAACTAAACCACTTTTAACAGCCTTGTCAATTCTTTGTATCGCGATATTTAAACTCTTTTTTGTCTCTTCCTTATTAAGAGCTTTTGCATTCTTTTCTACATTTTTAATAGCAGTTCTCATGCTTGAAAAGACATATGTGTTAACCGTTTCTTTTTTTGCATTACTCCGAACACGTTTTTTGGCACTTTTAATATTTGGCATGTTTTCTCACCTCACTTTTTTTGTAAACATATTCATAATATCAAAAACTTATCAAAAAAGCAAATAAAATTAAATGTTTTTGTTTACAATAACTATTGAGGTGAT